>CAIRNC010000023.1 GCA_903879875.1 uncultured Bacteroidota bacterium | reverse complement strand
TCCATTACTCCTTAGTATATATAAAAACACGCTTTAATATCCATTGTCGCTATTTATAATCATTAAAAATTAGAAGTTTACGACGTTATAGTTAAAATGAAATTTTGTTTTTTGGTTGTGTTTTAAATACTTGAAACCTATCTTTGCGCTAAATTTTTTTAGATTAAATAGTTATAATTATGCAATCAACTCAATTAGATTATTTTCCAATTTTAATGCAACTCGTTTTAGCAGTTGTGTTTGTAGCTGGAATTATTTTTGTGTCAGGCAAACTCGGGCCACAACGCTCTTCAAAATCCAAAGACGAAAATTTCGAGTGCGGAATTGAAGGTATTGGAAATGCTCGTGTTCCTTTTTCTGTAAAATATTTTCTTGTAGCCATTCTTTTTGTGGTTTTTGACGTAGAGGTTATCTTTCTATATCCTTGGGCGGTCAATTTCAAAGAGCTTGGAATAGAAGGTATGGTAAAAATGGTGATTTTTATGATGCTTTTGTTGGTTGGATTTTTCTATATCATCAAAAAGAAAGCATTAGACTGGGAATAAAAAATTATTTTAAATATTGAGTTTAAATATTATTTATAATTCAAAATTATAATTCAAAGTAAAAAAATGAGTGATTCAAATTTAAATATGGTAGCTCCACCAGAAGGATTAGTTGGCGAAGGTTTTTTTGCTACTAAATTAAGTGAGGTTGTAGGTTTGGCGCGCGCCAATTCACTTTGGCCTTTACCTTTTGCTACATCTTGCTGTGGAATTGAATTCATGGGAACAATGGCGTCACATTATGATTTGGCTAGATTTGGGATGGAACGTGTTAGTTTTTCTCCTCGTCAAGCAGATATGTTGATGGTTATGGGAACTATTTCAAAAAAAATGGGACCAATTTTGCGTCACGTTTATGAACAAATGGCTGAACCTCGTTGGGTAATTGCTGTGGGAGCTTGTGCTTCATCAGGTGGGGTTTTTGATACTTATTCTGTTTTACAAGGTATCGATAAAGTTATACCCGTTGATGTTTATGTACCCGGTTGTCCGCCAAGACCAGAGCAAATTGTTGATGGTGTAATGAAACTTCAAGAATTAGTGAAAAACGAATCTGTACGAAGAAGAAGTTCGCCAGAATACCAAGAATTATTGGCTTCATATAATATTTTATAAACAAAATGGCTTTAGATTCATTAGTAATTCAAGATCAATTAGTCGCTACTTTCGGAGATAGTGTTTCTGATTTTAAACAAGAAAAAGATATTTTTTCATTTGAAGTAACTGCAGCAAACAACACTGCAGTAATTTTGTTTTTAAAAAACAGTGAAGAATTGAAATTTCATTTTTTAACTGATTTGTGCGGTATTCATTATCCAGACAATGAACCCAACCGACAATTTGCAATAGTTTATCACATGCACAATTGGTATGAAAACAAAAGAATAAAGATAAAAGCCTATATCAGTGGCGAAAATCCATCTATTAAAACCGTTACCAATATTTTCTTGAGTTCCAATTGGATGGAAAGAGAAACGTTTGATTTTTTTGGAATTAATTTTATTGGACATCCCAACTTGAAACGTATTTTGAATATGGATGAAATGGTTTCTTTTCCAATGCGAAAAGAATTTCCAATGGAAGATAGTGGCAGAACAGATAAAGACGATAGGTTCTTTGGAAGAACAACAACAAATAGTTAGAGTTTATACTCTAAATCAAATTTATAATTCAAAATTATAAAATGTCAGAACTAAAATTACCACCAGAGCATCGCTATGCTAAAATAATAAAGGACAAACTAAATGAAGACGGAAGTGAACTTTCTGTACTGAATTTAGGACCTACGCACCCAGCTACACACGGAATTTTCCAAAACATTCTATTAATGGATGGAGAACGAATCGTAGATGCAGAGCAAACCATCGGTTACATTCATCGTGCTTTTGAGAAAATCGCTGAAAACCGTCCGTTTTACCAAATCACAACGCTAACAGATCGAATGAATTATTGCTCATCACCTATAAACAATATGGGTTGGTGGATGACATTAGAAAAATTACTAGATGTTGAGGTTCCAAAAAGAGCGCAATATTTACGTGTTATTGTAATGGAATTGGCGCGAATTTCCGACCACTTAATTTGTAATTCCATTCTTGGCGTTGACACAGGAGCTTATACAGGATTCCTATATGTTTTCCAATTTAGAGAAAAAATCTACGAAATCTACGAAGAAATTTGTGGAGCCCGTTTGACAACAAATATGGGTCGAATTGGTGGTTTCGAAAGAGATTGGTCTCCAGAAGCTTTTAGAAAATTAGATGTGTTTTTAAAAGATTTTCCAATTGCTTGGAAAGAGTTTGAAAACCTATTTGAAAGAAATAGAATTTTTATTGATAGAACTGTAAATGTTGGGCCAATATCGGCAGAAAAAGCAATGGCTTACGGGTTTACAGGTCCTAATTTAAGAGCCGCTGGTGTGGATTATGATGTTCGCGTAGCACATCCTTACTCTTCTTATGAAGATTTTGATTTTGTTGTTCCAGTAGGAAAATCAGGTGATACTTACGACCGTTTTTGTGTAAGAAATGCCGAAATTTGGGAAAGTTTAAGCATCATTCGTCAAGCTTTAGAAAAAATGCCTGCTGGCAATGATTTCCATGCAGATGTTCCAGATTATTATCTTCCACCAAAACAAGAGGTATATCACACTATGGAATCCTTAATTTACCACTTCAAAATTGTAATGGGAGAAATTCCTGTTCCAGTAGCTGAAATTTATCATGCAGTTGAAGGTGGAAATGGAGAATTAGGATTTTATTTGGTAACCGACGGAAGTAGAACCCCTTATAGATTACACTTTAGACGTCCTAGTTTTATATATTATCAAGGATATCCAGACATGATTAAAGGAGCATTATTATCAGATGCTATTGTAATTATGTCGAGTTTAAATGTAATTGCCGGGGAATTAGACGCATAAAGATTTCAGATTTTTGATTAACGATTTTTGATTTCAGATTTTAAAAATAAACTTTGTGACTTTGCGCCATTGTGGCAAAAATTATTAAAATGGAAAGAACACATTACAAACAAGAAATAAACATAACCGAAACGTTGATGAATCGCATCAATGAATTGATTAGTCATTATCCTGAAGATAAAAAAAAATCGGCATTATTGCCTGTTTTGCATGAAGTTCAAGATGCTCATGACAACTGGTTGAGTATAGAATTAATGGACAAAGTAGCCGAAATACTTCATATCAAACCAATCGAGGTTTATGAAGTGGTTTCTTTTTATACCATGTTCAACCAAAAGCCGGTTGGGAAATACATGTTTGAATTTTGTCAAACTTCTCCTTGTTGCTTAAACGGAGTAGAAAATTTAATGGATTATACTTGTAATAAATTGGGTATAAACATTGGCGAAACCACACCTGACGGTCAATTTTCTGTTGTAGGTGTAGAATGTTTAGGCGCTTGTGGATATGCCCCTATGATGCAATTAGGTGATTTTTATCAAGAGCATCTTACCGAAGATAAAATCGACAAGTTGATAGTAGATTGTAGAGATAATAAAATTACGTTACACGATAAATAAGATGTCACAAAAAATATTATTAGACAAAATAAGTATTCCAGGCATTAAAACATACGAAGTATATCGCAAAAACGGCGGTTATGCTTCTGTTGAAAAAGCCTTGAAAAAACTAACTCCAGATGAAGTAGTTGAAGAAGTAAAAACTTCTGGACTTCGTGGTCGTGGTGGAGCAGGATTTCCTGCAGGTATGAAATGGAGTTTTATTGATAAAAAATCAGGAAAACCAAGACATTTAGTTTGTAATGCTGACGAATCAGAGCCGGGAACATTTAAAGATCGCTATTTGATGGAATTTATTCCTCACTTGTTGATTGAGGGAATGATAACTTCTAGCTATGCTTTGGGTGCTAATTTGTCCTATATTTATATTCGTGGTGAATACATGTGGGTGTATAAAATCCTTGAAAGAGCCATTGCTGAAGCAAAAGCAGCTGGATTCTTAGGAAAAAACATATTAGGTTCAGGTTACGATTTAGATTTATATGTACATTGTGGAGCTGGAGCCTATATTTGTGGTGAAGAAACTGCTTTGATTGAATCATTAGAAGGGAAACGTGGAAATCCAAGAATCAAACCACCGTTTCCTGCTATTTCTGGACTTTGGGCAAACCCAACTGTGGTAAATAATGTAGAGACTATAGCTTCTGTGCCATGGATTATCAATAATTCTGGTGCTGATTATGCTAAAATTGGAATTGGTCGTTCTACAGGAACCAAATTAATTTCTGCTTCGGGACATATAAAAAATCCTGGTGTTTATGAAATTGAATTGGGCTTAAGCGTTTACGAATTCATGAATTCAGACGAATATTTGGGAGGAATGAGTTCAAGTCGTCCATTAAAAGCATTTGTGCCAGGAGGAAGTTCTGTACCGGTTTTACCCGCCAATTTAATATATAAAACTGCCGCTGGCGAAGACCGTTTAATGTCTTATGAAAGTTTATCCGATGGTGGATTTGCAACGGGTTCTATGTTGGGTTCAGGTGGATTTATTGTATATAATGACACCGCTTGTATTGTTAGAAATACTTGGAATTTTTCAAGATTCTACCATCATGAAAGTTGCGGACAATGTTCACCTTGTCGCGAAGGTACTGGTTGGATGGAAAAAGTATTGCATAGAATTGAAAACGGTCACGGTCGTGAAGAAGATATAGATTTGCTTTTAAGCATTCAAAGTAAAATAGAAGGAAATACGATTTGCCCATTAGGCGATGCTGCCGCTTGGCCAGTAGCAGCTGCCATTCGTCACTTTAGAGACGAGTTTGAATACCACATCCGTTTTCCTGAAAAAATAAAAAACAGAGACCATTTTGTTGCGGAACCTTTTGAAAAAGTGAAGCATTTGGTGTCAAAAATAACTGTATAAAGTCAAGCATTTACTACAATGAAAGTAACGATAGACGGTCACGAAATAGAAGTTGAACCAGGAACAACTATCCTGCAAGCAGCAAGAATGATTGGTGGTGAAGTAGTTCCGCCAGCCATGTGCTATTATTCTAAACTAAAAGGAAGCGGTGGGAAATGCCGTTGTTGTTTAGTTGATATTACCAAAGGAAGCGAAGCTGACCCAAGACCGATGCCAAAATTAATGGCGTCCTGTGTAACAGGTTGTCAAGATGGGATGGAAATTGCAAGCAAAGCATCTCCGAGAGTTCAAGAAGCAAGAAAATCGGTAACCGAATTTTTGTTAATCAATCACCCGTTGGATTGCCCCGTTTGTGATCAAGCAGGAGAATGCAATTTGCAGGATTTGAGCTTTGAACATGGAAAATCTGAAACTAGATATATTGAAGAAAAACGAACTTTTGAACCTGAAGATATTGGTCCAAATATTCAATTGCACATGAATCGTTGTATTCTTTGTTACCGATGTGTGATGGTTGCTGATCAATTGACAGACAATCGTGTTCACGGTGTAATGGATCGCGGTGATCATTCTAATATTTCTACTTGTATTTCAAAAGCCATTGATAATGAGTTTTCGGGTAACATGATTGATGTTTGCCCAGTTGGCGCTTTAACTGATAAAACTTTTAGATTCAAATCAAGAGTTTGGTTTAATAAACCTTATAATGCGCACAGAGATTGCCCTACTTGTTGTGGAAAAACTACTGTTTGGATGTTTGGAGACGAAATTCAAAGAGTAACAGGTAGAAAAGATGTATATCAAGAGGTAGAAGAATTTATTTGTAATAGTTGTCGTTTTGACCACAAAGACCCTAAAGATTGGGTTATCGAAGGACCAAGAAAATTCGAAAGAGAATCGGTAATTAGTCAAAATAAATATACACGTAAATTAGAAAAAGTGGAAATTGACACCGAGAAGAACATTCTTTTAGGACGTGATATTGACCGTAAAAAAATCAGTATGAGTGAAATTCCATTAGACGTAAACAACCAAAATAAATAAGAAATGGACAGTACATTTATTATAGAAAAAAGCGTTGTTATACTTGTGGTTTTTGCCATTACCATGTTTATGGCAATGTATTCCACTTGGGCTGAACGTAAAGTAGCCGCATTTCTTCAAGACAGAATTGGACCAAATAGAGCAGGGCCTTACGGTTTGTTTCAACCGCTTGCTGATGGTTTAAAACTATTTGCTAAAGAAGAATTTTCGCCAGATACGCCTAATAAATTTCTTTTCTTAGTTGGTCCAGGAATAGCAATGGGAGCCGCATTAATGACTAGTGCTGTAATTCCATGGGGCGATCATTTTCATCTTTTTGGAAGAGACATTTTGCTTCAAGCAACTGATATAGACGTCGCAGTGCTGTATATTTTTGCAGTGGTTTCTTTTGGTGTTTATGGTATTATGATTGGTGGTTGGGCTTCAAATAATAAGTTTTCATTAATTGGTGCCATTCGTGCTGCATCACAAATGGTATCTTATGAAGTGGCTATGGGATTATCAATAATAGCTTTATTGATGATGACAGGTACTTTGAGTTTGAAAGAAATTTCAGAGCAACAATCTGGTATGAATTGGAATGTTTTTTACCAGCCTTTATCGTTTTTGATATTTTTAATTTGTGCATTTGCTGAAACCAACAGAACTCCTTTTGATTTACCAGAGTGTGAAACAGAATTAATTGGGGGATATCACACCGAATATTCATCAATGAAAATGGGTTTTTACCTCTTTGCTGAATATGCCAATATGTTTATTTCCTCTACCATTTTAGCTGTTTTATTTTTTGGAGGTTACAATTATCCAGGAATGTCGTGGGTAGTTGAAAACTGGGGTGTAAACATTGCTAATGTTCTTGGAATCATGGCTTTGTTTGTAAAACTATGTGGTTTTATATTCTTTTACATGTGGGTACGATGGACAATTCCAAGATTTAGATATGATCAATTGATGAATTTAGGTTGGAAAATTCTAATTCCATTATCGATTGTAAACATTATGATTACTGGAATTGTAATTTTAAGAAGTGAAATTATGGCTTATTTAGGGTTTTAATTACAAAAATAAAAGCAACCTTTTATAAGTTTCAAATAAAAACAAAAAGATTTAAATTTTCGATAAATCTAAAATATAAGATTTAAAATGAGCATAGAAACCATATCATTATCAGGCAGAAAAAAAGTAGTTTCCAAAAAGGAAATGACCTTTTTGGAGCGATTGTACCTGGTGGCAATTGTAAAAGGAATGATGATTACCATCAAACACTTTTTTAGAAAAAAACCTACAATTCAATTTCCTGAACAAAAACGTCAGATGAGCCCTGTTTATCGTGGACAACACATGTTAAAAAGGGATGAGCAAGGAAGAGAAAATTGTACCGCTTGTGGATTGTGTGCTTTGTCCTGCCCAGCTGAGGCAATCACTATGAAAGCAGAGGAACGTAAACCAAATGAAATGCATCTGTATCGTGAAGAAAAATATGCATCCATATACGAAATCAATATGTTGCGTTGTATTTTTTGTGGATTGTGCGAAGAAGCTTGTCCAAAAGATGCGATTTATTTGACTATTTCAAAAGAATTAGTTCCTGCAAATTACGATAGAGAAGATTTTATTTTTGGAAAAGATAAATTGGTTATGCCTTTAGAAATGGCCATGAAAAATGCTCAACTTATTAAAAACGCGAACTAATGTCAACAGTACTTATCATATTTTTTGTATTAGCTGCCATAACATTGTCAACTGCATTTTTGACAATTTATAGTAAAAATCCAATACATAGTGCCATCTATTTGGTGCTTTGTTTTTTTTCAATTGCGGGACATTACATGTTATTAAACGCTCAGTTTTTAGCAATAGTTCATATTATTGTTTATTCAGGAGCCATCATGATTTTATTCTTGTTCACGATAATGTTAATGAATTTGAATAAGGAAGATGAAGTACATAAGCCAAGAATCACAAGACTAGGGGCTATTACATTTTTTATTGTGATGTGTGCGATTTTAATTACCGTTTTTATCAATTCTAAACCAGTTGCCGATGCAAGTGATCCTACTGGAGAAGATTTTCAATCTATAAAAGTACTTGGAAAAGTATTGTTAGATGGAGAAAACGGTTATATGGTGCCTTTCGAATTTGCTTCCGTATTGCTTTTAGTGGCTATGATTGGTGCAGTTTTATTGTCTAAAAAAGAAAAACTAGAAAAATAATATGAATACTATTTTAAATCAAATAGGTATAGACAATTATATATTCCTTTCTGTAATACTTTTTTGTATTGGAGTTTTTGGAGTTTTATACAGACGAAATGCTATTATCGTCTTCATGTCAATCGAAATCATGTTGAATGCAGTAAACCTATTGTTTGTGGCTTTTTCAACCTATCATCAAGATGCACAAGGTCAAGTTTTTGTGTTTTTCTCTATGGCTGTTGCTGCCGCTGAAGTTGCCGTTGGTTTGGCTATTTTGGTTTCTGTATTTAGAAATTTAGGATCTATTGATGTAGCGAATTTAAAAAACTTAAAAGGATAAATTATAATGGATACCAATTTAGCTTTAGTCTTATTATTAGCTCCTTTTTTAGGGTTTTTACTTAATGTTTTCTTCGGAAAACAATTAGGGAAATCACTTTCGGGAGGTATTGGAACACTTAGCGTTCTAGTTTCTTTTGCAGTTACAATTTATTTTTTCTTGCAAATAAATCAAACCAATCAGCCCATTTCCATTTCGTTATTTGATTGGATACAAATCAATAATTTTCATGTTAATTTCGGGTTTTTATTAGACCAACTTTCCATTCTTTGGTTGTTGTTTGTAACAGGAATTGGTTCATTAATACATTTGTATTCCATCAGCTATATGCACGATGACGAAAAAATGCACACGTTTTTTGCCTATCTGAATCTGTTTATCTTTTTTATGATAACGTTGGTTATCGGAAGTAACTTATTAGTCATGTTCATTGGATGGGAAGGCGTAGGACTTTGTTCTTATTTGCTAATTGGATTTTGGTATAAAAACCAAGATTTCAACGATGCAGCTAAGAAAGCTTTCATCATGAATCGAATTGGTGATTTAGGATTGTTAATCGGGATTTTCATTTTAGCTTCTTTATTTTCAACCTTAGATTTCGCGACTTTAAAAACAGCAATTACTGGAACTAATGCAAATGCCTATTGGCTAGGAATTGCCGCTTTAGCTTTGTTTATTGGTGCTTGTGGTAAATCTGCACAAATTCCTTTATATACTTGGTTGCCCGATGCGATGGCTGGACCAACACCGGTTTCTGCATTAATCCACGCTGCCACCATGGTTCCTGCAGGTATTTTTATGGTTACGCGATTAAATTTCTTATTTGATGTAGCTCCAGAAGTTCAAAATATAATAGCTGTTATTGGTGCCATTACTGCACTTGTTGCTGCAACAATTGGTTTGGTACAAAACGACATAAAAAAAGTTTTGGCTTACTCAACGGTATCACAATTGGGATTAATGTTTTTAGCTTTAGGAATGGGTGCTTATCAAGTTGCCGTTTTCCACGTAATCACGCACGCTTTCTTTAAAGCTTGTTTGTTCTTGGGTTCCGGTTCAGTGATTCATGCTTTGGGTGGCGAACAGGATATGCGAAGAATGGGTGGTTTGAAGAAAGCTATGCCAACTACTTTTTGGACTATGATGATTGCTTCTTTGGCAATTGCAGGTATTTTTCCTTTCGCTGGATTTTGGTCTAAAGATGAAATTTTGATTTCTGCATTCCACGGAAGTATGATTTTTTGGGTAATTGCCTCTATTGCTTCTATTTTGACTGCTTTCTATATGTTTAGATTGATGTATTTGACATTTTTCAAAGAATTCAGAGGAACAGAGCATCAAAAAAGTCACTTGCATGAAAGTCCAAGTTTGATTACTATTCCACTTGTAATCTTAGCCATTTTATCAACTCTTGGAGGATTAATTAGTTTGCCAACAAAAAGCTGGTTAAACGAATATTTAGCTCCCTTGTTTTCAAAAGTTGCTCACGAAGAGCACACTTTAGGAAGTACAGAAATCACTTTGATGGCAATAGCTTTAGCAGGAGCAATCATCGGAATTATTGTCGCTCGAATGATTTATATTCAAAAAAATACCCTTCCAAAAGAAGATGCCGAAATGACAGGTGTTGCTAAAGTTTTATACCATAAATATTATGTAGATGAAATATATGATGCCTTATTTGTAAAACCAATTAATACATTAGCACGGTTTTTTAGAGATTATATCGAAACCACAATTTCCAATTTGGTTTTTGGTTTTGGAAAAGTAATATACGCATTAGGTTTTCAAGGGAAAAAACTACAAAGTGGTAGCATTGGATTTTATCTTTTTGCTTTTGTTTTAGGCTTTTGTATTATAATTTCCTATTTATTTTTAGCTCAATAATTTTCACAAAATGGATGTAACATACCTATTAATAGTACTTTTAGTTGGCGCATTTGCAACGTATCTTTCTGGCGATAAATGGGCTTCAAAAGTCGCATTAAGCTTTGGATTGGCCACATTTGGACTTTCTATCTATTTGCTAAACCTTTTCAATCTTGGAGCAGATATTGATTTTGCTACCACATGGATTTCAAAACCCAACATTTCATTCGCTTTAAAAGCAGATGGACTTTCTTTTGCGATGCTTTTATTGACGACTTCTTTAACGCCAATTATTATTTTTTCTTGTTTTGGCAATGATTTTAAAAATGCAAAAGCCATTTATTCCTTAATGCTATTTATGTCGTTTGCTATGGTAGGAACTTTCCTAGCTTCAGACGGACTTTTGTACTATATTTTCTGGGAATTATCATTGATTCCTATTTATTTCATAGCTTTAATTTGGGGCAATGGTGACGCTGATGAACGTAAAAAAGCGGTTGTAAAATTCTTCATTTATACTTTTGCAGGTTCGCTATTTATGCTTGTTGCTTTTATTTATTTGTATCAAAAAGCAGGAAGTTTATTAATTGAAGATTTATATAAATTATCCCTTACTACAACCGAACAAACATGGATTTTCTTAGCCTTCTTCTTGGCTTATGCAATTAAAATTCCAATCATTCCATTCCATACTTGGCAAGCAAATGTATATCAAAAAGCACCGACAGTAGGAACCATGTTATTGTCTGGAATCATGCTAAAAATGGGATTGTATAGTGTAATTCGTTGGCAATTGCCAATTGCTCCTTACGCAGCAAAACATTTTATGGCTGTTTTCATTGGTTTAGGAATTGCAGGAGTGATATATGGTTCAATCGTAGCATTGAAACAAAAAGATTTAAAAAAATTATTAGCTTATTCTTCTTTAGCACACGTGGGATTGATTGCGGCAGGAACTTACACGCTTACCATAAACGGTTTAAGAGGTGCTGTTTTGCAAATGATAGCTCATGGTTTTGTGGTTGTCGGCTTATTCTTCGTAGCTGAAATCATTTACAGAAGATTTGAAACACGCACAATTTCTGAAATGGGAGGCATTAGAGCGCAATCACCAAAATTCACTTCAATGTTTTTGATTTTGGTTTTAGCATCAGTAGCATTGCCATCAACGTTCAACTTTGTGGGTGAGTTTACCGTTTTATACAGTTTGTCACAAATAAATATTTGGTTTGCAATTTTAGGAGGAACAACCATCATTTTAGGAGCCTACTATATGTTGAAAATGTTTCAATATGTAATGCTTGGTGAAACCAATGCTAAGATTTTCAAAGACGTTACTTTTAATGAAGGACTAACTTTAGCAATTATAATTGCCGTTTTATTCTTCTTTGGATTGTATCCAAAACCAATAATAGATTTGATAACGCCAAGTCTAGACCACATTTTAACTCAAATAAACAGAATTTAATTAGTCAAATAAAAAATGAATACATTAATAGCTATAACAGGATTAGGTGTTTTATGCCTTTTATTTGAAATTCTTAATTTAAGAAAAGCCATTGTGCCAATAACAATTATTGGTTTATTAGCTGTTCTTGGTCTGAATGTAAGTGAGTTTGGCGCTTCAACGAGTTATTACAACAACATGATTGTGGTTGATAAATTTTCAGTTGCTTTCTCTAGTTTGTTTATTGTACTTGCTATATTTTTAGTAGCCTTAGGACATAAATTTTATGAAAATCATCAGTCTAAAATTTCCGATTTTATCGCCATAAAAGTATTTCTTTTGGCAGGATGCGTTGCTATGGTTTCCTTTGGAAATTTAGCCATGTTTTTTCTTGGAATTGAAATTTTATCCATTTCATTGTATGTATTAGCAGCGAGTAATCGTATGAATGTAAAAAGTAACGAAGCAGGAATGAAATATTTCTTGATGGGATCTTTTGCTTCTGGGATTATATTGTTCGGAATTTGCTTAATATACGGTGCCATTGGTTCATTTGATATGCGTACCATTCAAGAAGCAGGAATGTCTGCCGATGTTGAAGAATGGTTCTACATAGGTGTAATTTTATTAGGCATTGGAATGTTGTTTAAAATAGCTGCTGTTCCATTCCATTTTTGGGCTCCCGATGTTTATGAAGGCTCTCCTTCTTTAACGACAGCCACTATGAGCACACTTGCAAAAGTTACTGCCATGGCTACTTTTTTTAAATTGATGAGCGTGATGAATGTCAATTTACCTGAAACATCACAAACCGTTTTAGTAGTAATTGCTATTTTGTCTATGACAGTCGGAAATATTATGGCGTTAAAACAAACCAATGTTAAACGTATGTTGGCTTTTTCAGGAATATCCCATGCTGGTTTTATGGTGATAACTTTGTTAAACGTAACATCTTCAGCTGGTATATTATTATATTATGCTTCTGCTTATTCATTAGCAGGAATTGCAGCGTTTAGTGTGCTTTTATATGTATGTAAAAACAGAGACAATGAAGACATTACTAATTTCCAAGGTTTAGGTAAAACAAATCCATTGTTAGCTGGTATTCTAACCGCCTCTTTATTATCAATGGCTGGAATACCTATTTTTTCAGGGTTTTTCGCTAAATTATTTTTATTGACTCAAACGTTACAATCCGGATATTTGGGATTGGTTATAATTGCAGTTATAAATTCAATTATAAGTGTAGGCTACTATTTCAAATTGATATTAGCGATGTACAGCAAAGAACCAAATGAAACAAGAACAGGAACACCTTTTGTAATTTATGCAGTGGCAATAGTTTCTATCTTATTAAATATTGTATTGGGATTGTTCCCATCCTTAGTAGTAGATTTATTGGGGTAGTTGATAAATAATTAATAGTATTAAAAAAGGCAAAAATCGAATTGATTTTCGCCTTTTTTTTTATAGTGATGAAAATTTAATGTCTACTTTAGTATTGTTGAAACTAAATAAGACTATTTTTTCAACAAATCTCGAATTTGAATTAAAATTTCTTCTTGTGTTGGACCAGCAGGAGTTGGAGGCGCAATAACTTCTTTCTTTTTTGAAGCATTAATCCCTTTAATTATTAAAAAAAGCACAAATGCTATTATGATAAAGTTAATAACAGCTGAAAGAAACATGCCGTATTTCACCCCACCTAAAACAGTAAGTTCTTCAATCTGGGACAAACTTGCGGCTTCTAAAGCAGGCTTTAACAGCAAAGGTGTAATTACATTGTCAATCAATGAACTTACGATTTTGCTAAATGCACCACCAATAATAACCCCTATAGCCAAATCGACTACGTTTCCTTTCATTGCAAAGGCTTTAAATTCTGAAATCATTCCCATAATAATTTGTTTTTAAGTTGTTCAAAAATAGATTTTTTTTTAAAAATATGCTAAAAATTTAGCTGATTGCTCCCGAATTTGATTTTATGACTGTGATTAGAAAGAAGTTTTGTTTAAAGAATTAACTAAAAATTGACTTTCACTATACTATTTTAATATTCAAATCGGAATTCAAAAGACAGTAATCAAGTTTATATAACTACAAGGTTTCTTGCAACCATTTGTAAAATTCGCGTTGCCAAACTTGTGCGTTTTGTGGTTTTAGCACCCAGTGGTTTTCTTCTGGGAAATACAACAAACGGCTTTTTAAACCTCGCAATTGCGCTGCTTGAAAGGCTTCTTGTGCTTGTCCGATTGGTACTCTAAAGTCTTTTCCGCCTTGAATGATTAATATAGGTCTGTTCCACTTTTCTACAAAGTTGGCAGGATTAAACAGCGTGTAACTTCTTCTTGCCGCTTTGTTGTCTTTCTCCCAATAAGCACCTCCAAAATCCCAATAGTTAAAAAACACTTCTTCGGTGGTGCCAAACATACTTTGAGTGTTAAAAACGCCATCGTGCGCTATAAAAGTTTTAAATCGGTTGTTGTGAACTCCAGCTAAATAAAACACCGAATAACCTCCATAACTAGCTCCAATACAACCCAAACGTGCTTTGTCAACATAAGTTTCTTTAGACATATCGTCAATCGCTGAAATGTAATCTAATATCACTTGTCCGCCCCAATCTTTACTGATTTCTTCGTTCCATTCTACGCCATGACCTTGCATTCCTCGGCGGTTTGGCGCTACTACAATATAGCCATTTGCAGCCATCAATTGAAAATTCCAACGGAAAGAATAAAACTGTGTCAATGGCGATTGTGGGCCACCTTGACAATACAATAGCGTCGGATATTTTTTGGTTGCATCAAAATTTGGAGGAAGAATAACCCAAACTAACATTTTTTTTCCATCGGTTGTGGTAACATAACGTCTTTCGGTTTTGCTTAATGCCAATTTACTATAAATTGCGTCATTGGTATTAGTCAATTGCAACCATGTTTTTTTCTTTAGATTATACGAATAAATTTCGGCAGCGTGATTCATATCGGTTCGAGTAACCAACATCGAATTGCCTGAATGACCTATCAATCCTAAAACATCAAAATCGCCATTGGTGAGCTGAATTACTAGAGGCATTTTTTTTGTCAATCCTGGAAAATCCACTTCAAACAATTGAAGGGTTCCGTCAATAGGGGCTTGAAAATATACTTTTTTTCCATCGGCGCTCCAAAGAAAACTCTCTACTGTACCATCCCAATTGGCAGTCAGATTAATATTCGTACCATTAAAACTAACAATAATATCGTTTTTGTCGGCTTCATATCCATCGCGTTTCATTTGCAACCAAGTTAAATTACCCGTTGGCGAAAATTGTGGCGCAACATCATAACCTAAATTATCTTCGGTTCTATTACTGGTTTTGCCGGTTTCTAGATTATATTCATAAATATTAGTATTGGTAGAAATAGCATATTGTGTCCCTGATTTTTTCTTGCAAACATAAAGGATACTTTTTCCGTCAGGCGACCAAATATAGTCTTCGTCACCACCATGAGGTTTTTGTGGAGTATCGAAATTTTCGCCTTTCAAAACATCAATTCCTGTGGCACCTTCTTTGTTTTCTTTGTAAAAAACGTGATTGAATTTGCCTTCATTCCATGTGTCCCAATGGCGATAATCCAAACCGTTATAAATTTGAACGTCTGATTTTTCTAATTCAGGATAAAATTCTTTACCATGCACTTTT
>CAIRNC010000022.1 GCA_903879875.1 uncultured Bacteroidota bacterium | reverse complement strand
ACATCGGGTTGAAATTTTCGGATTACCCAAACGACATCGCTAAGCACTTGGTCTTTATTCCAAATGTTCAGGGTTTCGTCAGGGTTTTTGGAATAGCCAAAATCATTTGCTCTCGAAAAAAATTGTTCACCGCCATCAATTTTTCTGGCTTCTATCAACTCTTGAGTTCGAATGGTTCCAAGAAGTTCTCTAAGTTCGGAACCTATTAAATTTTGACCACCGTCTCCACGAGTCAAAGACATATATCCAGTTTGCGCTTTGGTATCATTGGATAAAAAAGAAATTAATCGCGTGTTTTCGTCATCAGGATGCGCCGCAATATATAACACAGAACCCAAAAAATTTAGCTTTTGAATTTGATTATAAATGTCAACAGCACTGGGTTTTATGGGTTGTTGTGCGAAATTTATTTGAACAATAAAAAGTAATAAGAGAAGGAAGGTATTCCGTTTTTGCATGGTTTTATATTTAATTTGCAATAGCTTCAAATATACTAAAAAAGGCATGTCATTTCTGATTTTATATTTTGTTTAACAAATGATATTTTAAAATTTTACTGTTTTTTTTAAATAAATATATAAATTAGCCCAAAATAAACCGATTTAATTATGGCTGATTTATCCAAAGGGAGCAAGAAACTTTTAAACGCATGGGCTTTTTACGATTGGGCCAATTCGGTATATCCTTTGGTGATTTCTTCGGCAATATTTCCTATTTTTTATAATGCATTATTCGATAGCGATAACCCTTACATCACTTTTCTAGGTTATAATTTAAAAAATTCGGCTTTAATAAGTTTTGTTACTGCAGCCGCTTTTTTAACGGTAGCTTTTATTTCTCCATTACTTTCAGGCATAGCCGATTATGTAGGCAATAAGAAATCGTTTATGCAGTTTTTCTGCTATTTAGGCGCGTCATCTTGTATCGCATTAAATTGGTTTAGTTTGGAAAACATCTACTTTAGTTTGCTGTTTTATTTTTTAGGATTGATTGGTTTTTGGGGAAGTTTAGTGTTTTATAATTCTTATTTGCCCGATATTGCTTTTCCTTCTCAACAAGATAAAATTAGTGCCAAAGGTTATTCTTTGGGCTATCTTGGTAGTGTTTTCTTATTGATTATTAATTTAGGAATGGTAATGAAGCCCGAATTATTTCATATTTCGGGAACTCCTGGTGAAGCGGCCATGAAAGCGATGCGCTATTCTTTTGTGATGGTTGGCGTTTGGTGGATTGTTTTTAGTCAATATACGTATTATTATTTACCAAAAGGGAATAGAAGTGAAACAAGAAAAGTGACAAAATCGGTACTATTTAATGGTTTTAAAGAATTAAAGAAAGTATGGAATGTGCTTCAAACCAATACTATTTTAAAAAAATACTTATTGAGTTTTTTCGTTTACAGTATGGCAGTGCAAACGGTAATGCTCATTGCCACTTATTTTGGTTCACAAGAAATTAAATGGTCTAGTAAAGAAGAAAGTACTACAGGTTTAATTATTTGCATTTTAGTAATTCAATTGGTAGCCATAGTTGGTGCGGTATTGACATCGAGAGCATCAGCAAAATTTGGTAATATTTCTACATTAATAGTAATCAATTTTTTATGGGTATTACTTTGCATTGCGGCTTATTTTATAATACTGCCCATTCATTTTTATGTAATGGCAGGTTTAGTTGGACTAGTAATGGGAGGGATACAAGCATTATCGCGCTCCACGTATTCTAAGCTATTACCTGAATCCGAGGATACCGCCTCTTTTTTTAGTTTTTATGATGTATCCGAAAAAATTGGTATCGTAATCGGAATGTGTGTGTATGGTATAATTGATCAAATAACAGGGAGTCCACGATTTGCAATTGTGTTTTTAGCTGTATTTTTCATCATCGGTTTGATTTTGCTTTTTAGAGTACCAAAATTGATATCCACAGAATAAAATAATTATATTTGTAACGTTAAAAACAAAAAAATTGCAATGAAAAAAATAAAATTAGTTTTCAAAATACTAATACTACTATTGACTTTACATTCGATATCGTCATGTACAACAGCTGTAGATCCGCTTGATCCAACTATTATCCACCCTGTGATTAATTCTACATTTAAAGTTGATTTTAATGGTCAAACGTGGAATGCATCTTCTACCCAAGCTGTAGTAAATCCGAATTTTATTCTTTTGAAAGGAATAAAAGGGACGCAAGATGAAAATTTTCAGATTGCTATACATGGAACCACAATTGGTACTTATAGTGGGGAAACTAATATAATGGCTTATTCGCCACCGGCTTCCTATTTTGGATACAGCTCTGCGGTAATTGGAAGTGTGAATTCATATCCGGGTTATGTAAAAATTACAGCTATAGATGCAGTGAATAAATTGATTTCTGGAACTTTTACTTTTAAAGGAATATGGTCAAATACTTCAGCAAATCCTCCTGTATTACCTATTTATTTTTCGTCTGGGATTTTTACAAACATTCCTTATTCTGTTAATTTAAATGTTGTAGAAGATACATTTTTTGCAAAAGTAAACGGTACCGAATTTGTTGACACCAGCATCGTAAAAGCGGCAATGACCGTAAATGGTGTAAATTCAACGGCTTTAAATGCTTTAGATGCCAATCAAAATAGAATTGCCATAACATTTGATGATGATTTGGTTGTTGGAACCACTTATACTTCAACATCAAATCCATTAGTTGATAAATTCAATGTAAAATATCACGGAACTTTAGGTACAGTACCTTTTTTAACGGCTCCTAGTGCAACACTTAAAATTTCTGAAAGAACAGCTCTTAGAATAAAAGGAAGTTTTACTTTCGATTGTAGCGATCCCGCTACTCCATTGGTTATTACACATGTAACAGAAGGTGCTTTTGATATTGAAATTCCCTAAATAGTGATACAATTTAATTTATTTAATGGAAATAAGTTATAAATAGAATATTTCCCATCCTTCTGAAAAAGGGTGGGTTTTTTTATGAAACATTTTTATCATTTTTATTACTAATTTTCTACATTTACCAAAATCTAAATTACGAATGAGCAATATCCTCGAAGTGAATAAAGTTGTGAAGCAATATGGAGACTACACAGCACTTAACGAAGTTTCAATTACCGTTCCAAAAGGTAGTATTTATGGGCTTTTAGGTCCGAATGGAGCTGGAAAAACATCACTTATCCGAATTATAAATCAAATTACGCTGCCCGACAGTGGCGAAATAATTTTGGACGGAGAGCAATTACAATCCAAACATGTGCAATACATTGGTTATTTACCTGAAGAAAGAGGATTGTATAAAACGATGAAAGTGGGCGAACAATGTTTGTATTTGGCGCAAATGAAGGGACTTTCTAGAGCAGAAGCCAAAAAACAATTGGAATATTGGTTTGACAGACTTGGAATTCAAGGTTGGTGGAACAAAAAAATTCAAGAACTATCTAAAGGGATGGCGCAAAAAATACAATTTGTAGTTTGCGTTTTGCACAAACCTAAATTATTGATTTTTGATGAACCTTTTTCAGGATTTGATCCTGTCAATGCCAATGTTATTAAAGATGAAATTTTAGCCTTAAAAGAACAAGGTTCAACCATTATATTTTCTACTCATAGAATGGAAAGCGTTGAAGAATTGTGCGACCACATTGCGCTAATTCATAAATCAAACAAACTGATTGAAGGAAAATTAGAAGATGTGAAAAAGCAATTTCGTACCAATAGTTTTGAGATTGGCATTCTTACCAACAATGTTGAAGGCTTAATGTATGATTTGACTCAAAAATTTACCGTTGGACAAGCCAATTTTAAATCTTTAAACGACGAATTGAAATTAGAAATTCAATTAGGGACTTCAACATCCAATGAATTACTTCATATTTTAACTCAAAGAGGTCAAGTCACTCATTTTGTTGAAAAAATTCCGAGTGTCAATGATATTTTTATTAAAACAGTTTCAGCCTAATACTATATTTTATAATTCCTTTTTAATTCAAATATGAGCATATTAACACTAATTATAAAACGAGAATTTATTGCTAAAGTCCGCAATAAATCATTTATAGTAATGACTTTTTTAAGTCCACTTTTGATGGTGGGTTTGGCCACTTTTGTAGGATATCTAGCCACAATGAAAGCCGATGTAAAGACAATTGCAATTCATGATGAATCAGGATTATTT
>CAIRNC010000021.1 GCA_903879875.1 uncultured Bacteroidota bacterium | reverse complement strand
GGGGATATTTCGATTACAAATCCTTTTATTAACGGAAATGCTTGGTTTGTCAATCAAGTGAAATTGGTCAACTCTGCCGATGAAGAAATGAAAGCTTTAGCTAAATCCGATTTAAAGAATACAGCTGTTGTTAATTCTGTAAATTATGGCACTTTCTTTAAAGGTGACAAAAAAACTTTCGTGAAAGACAGTTTAGCAGTCATAAAACTAGTGACTTACAAACCCAATTACATCAAATATATTTCAAACAATTCCAATGCTGGTGTAGCCGTTTTCTCGGAAATATACTATCCAAAAGGATGGAATGTTAGCATTGACGGAAAAAGTGCTTCTCATTTTCAAGCCGATTATGTATTAAGAGGATTACAAATTCCAGCTGGAAACCATACTATAGAATTCAAATTTGAACCTCAAGTGGTGAAGACAGGAAGTAGCATTGCGTTGATAAGTTCTATTTTCATGTTGCTTTTATTGATTGGCGGAATTTATTATCAACGAATGAAAAAGTAACGATGGCCATTAGGGCATGACTATTATTTATCAATAACTTTACAACAAATTCAAAATTTGAAGTTAAATTTCAATTAAATGCAGAAAATCCTAATCATAGAAGACGAAGCGTCCATCAGGAGAGTTTTAACAAAAATACTTTCTGAAGAAAATGATACCTATCAAGTTGATTCCGCAGAGGACGGTGTTATTGGTTTGGAAAAAATAAAAAACAACGATTACGATTTAGTGCTTTGTGACATCAAAATGCCAAGAATGGATGGTGTTGAAGTTTTAGAAGCTGTCAAAAAAATAAAGCCTGAAATTCCAATGGTTATGATTTCGGGTCATGGAGATATGGAAACGGCCATACAAACCATGCGTTTGGGCGCTTTTGATTACATTTCTAAACCGCCTGATTTGAACCGTCTTTTGAATACCGTTCGAAATGCGTTAGACAAAAAACAACTTGTAGTTGAAAACAAAATTCTAAAGAAAATTGTAAGCAAAAACTACGAAATGATTGGCGAAAGTGAAGCCATCAATCACATAAAACTAATGATTGAAAAAGTAGCACAAACCGAAGCTAGAGTTTTAATCACTGGCCCGAATGGAACAGGAAAAGAGTTGGTTGCTCATCAATTACATGAGAAAAGTGTAAGAGCTAGTTTTCCTTTAATTGAAGTAAATTGTGCTGCAATCCCAAGTGAATTGATAGAAAGTGAACTTTTTGGACACGTGAAAGGTGCTTTTACATCGGCTGTTAAAGATCGTGCAGGAAAATTTGAAGCCGCTGACAAAGGCACTATCTTTCTAGATGAAATTGGCGATATGAGTCTATCGGCTCAAGCCAAAGTATTGCGTGCGTTACAAGAAAATATGATTACAAGAGTTGGTGCCGACAAAGACATCAAAGTTGATGTTCGTGTAGTTGCGGCAACAAACAAAAATTTGAAAACTGAAATTGCTGAAGGGCGTTTTCGAGAAGATTTGTACCATCGTTTGGCAGTGATTTTAATTAAAGTACCTTCGTTGAATGATCGCAGAGACGATATTCCACTTTTGATTACTCATTTTGCCGAAAAAATTGCATCGGAACAAGGCACCGCTATTAAACATTTTTCGGAAGCGGCAATGCAACTTTTAACTGCCTATGATTGGACTGGAAACATTCGTGAATTACGAAATGTAGTCGAACGATTAATAATACTTGGAGGAAATGAGATTTCTGAAAATGATGTGCAACTTTTTGCTTCGAAATAAGAATTCAAAAGACATCGAATAAAACAATATCTATTGCTATATTTCGGCTTTTGGCTATTGCTTAATTACTAAAAAAAATGAAACTAAAAAAAATAAACGAGAATCTTCAAAAAGCATTAATTGAAAACGGATTATCGGAAGCCAATGACATGCAACAAGAAACATTTTCGACATTAAAAAGCGGGGCAGATTGCATTATAATTGCTCCAAATGGCAGCGGAAAATCAACGACAATTGTTTTAAATGTAATACAACAATTGGTTGCTGAAGGAGAAGAATCGCCTCGTGCCTTGATTATTGTAGAAGATAAAGCCAAAGTTTTGGAAATGGAAACCCTTTTTGAAAAATTAGGCAATTATACCAATTTACGTGTTTTTGGAGTTCATGATAGAGGTGATATGGAATATGATAAAAATTATGTTTCGACAGGAATAGACGTTCTAATTGGTACACCTATCAAACTAAACGAAATGTTTACTACGGCAGGATACAACGTGAACCGCTTGAAAATGTTTATAATTGATGATGCAGACCCTATTCTTAAATTGCGTCACGAAACTAAAATAATGCGAATTTCAAACAGCATTACTAAAACACAACGCATCATTTTTTCTGAACACTTAACCGAAAGAATAGAAATTCTAGCTGACAAAATGTTATTAGAACCCTATCTTTTTGAATTTGATGATGAGGAGGAAGATGAAGATGAAAATGAGGAAGAATAATTAATTTGAAATGGGAAACAATTAAAAAAAAACAATTATGGGATTAATGAAAATATTTTCTGGAAGTGAAATTTTAGCACTTGCTTTACAACAAAAAATTGAGGCTGTTGGCGTAAATACGGTAATAAAAAATAACATTCAATCCGCGCGATTGGGTGGATTTGGTAATTTAGACCAAGCAGTTGAAGTATTCATTCAAGAAGTCGATTTTGGAAAAGCCAATCCAGTGATTGAGGAATTTAGGTTGAGTATTTAAAATTAAGCAACAATAACTTTATAAAAAGTTAAATGTTTTTATTTTTTCAAAAAAATTTATACATTTGATTCAATAAAAAAGTAAACAACAATTTTTATCTTGTACTTTATTTATAGTGGCTATCCTTAAATTGAAATTAGTAAAAAGCCAATTAAGATATAAAGATTTATGTTGTTGTGAACAAAAAAGTGAGTTGTAAAAAAGAAAAATGGATATTTAATATATCTTATAATTCAGGCCTATTTATAGTAAAACTCATTCAAGATATAAATTTTACAATATTTGATTAAAAAAAACAATTATGGGATTAATGAAAATATTTTCTGGAAGTGAAATTTTAGCACTTG
>CAIRNC010000020.1 GCA_903879875.1 uncultured Bacteroidota bacterium | reverse complement strand
GATGTCTAATAAATATTGTTCACTTACTAATGTTGGTTCTGATAAATCACCTCCTGCCATTACGTAGGCTAGTTTGTTGGCGATTTTTAAATCGTGTTCTGAAATGTATTTTCCGGCTACCATTTGGTTGGTTCCAACTAAGAACATTCCCAATGCTTGTTTACCTAATACTTTAATATCAGTTCTTCTAACAGGTTGTGTGTAACCTTGGTCAGCCATTTGTAATGCTACTTGTTTGGCTACAGCAATTTGACGGTCTTTGTTTACGACTACAATGTCTTTTCCTTTTTGTAAAATACCTAAATCGAAGGCTTCATAAGCTGATGTGGCTACTTTGGCCATTCCGATCGTTAAAAAGTTTTCTTGTAATACATTCAACTCCACATCATTTTTACGGAACAAGTCGGAAGCTCTTAAAGCCATTTCTTTAGAACCACCACCACCTGGAATTACGCCAACTCCAAATTCTACCAAACCAATGTAAGTTTCAGCAGCAGCGACCACTCTGTCGGCGTGCATGCTCATTTCGCATCCACCACCCAAGGTCATTCCGTGAGGCGCTACGATTACTGGAATTGCTGAATAACGTACACGCATCATCGTATCTTGGAACATCTTAATCGCCATATTCAATTCGTCGTATTCTTGTTCTACCGCCATCATGAAAATCATTCCGATGTTGGCACCGACTGAGAAATTAGTACCTTGATTTCCGATTACCAATCCGCGATATTCTTTTTCAGCCAAATCGATAGCTTTGTTGATAGCAGTTAACACACCACCACCAATTGTATTCATTTTAGAATGGAATTCTAAGTTCAATATGCCATCTCCTAAGTCGAAAACTGTGGCGTCTGAATTGCCCCATACTTTATGACTTTCTCTGATATTATCTAAAATTATAAAGGCGTCTTGACCTGGTTTTTCTTCTTGCGATTTGGTTGGAATGTTATAGAAACACGTTTTACCATTTTTGACAGTATAAAACGATTTGTTTCCAGAAAGCAGCATGTCCGTAACCCAAGTTGCAGGTTTATAGCCTTCGGTTTTCATTAACTCAATGGCTTTTTCTACACCGATGGCATCCCAAATTTCAAACGGTCCGTTTTCCCAACCGAAACCGGCTTTCATTGCGTCGTCGATTTTGTAGAACTCGTCTGTTATTTCTGGAACTCTATTCGAGCAATAAGCAAACATGGCTGCAAAGTTCTTTCTGTAGAATTCACCCGCTTTGTCTTTTCCTTTTACTAAAACTTTGAATCGATCAATTGGTTTATCGATGGTTTTAGTTAACTCTAATGTTGCAAATGAAGCTTTTTTAGCCGCCCTGTATTCTAATGTATTTAAATCTAAAGATAGAATTTCTTTACCTTCTTTTTTGTAAAAACCTTGTCCGGTTTTGCTTCCCAACCATTTGTTTTCCATCATTTTGTTGATGAAATCAGGAGTTTTAAACAAATCGTGTGCTTCGTCATTTGGGCAACCTTCATACAAACCGTTGGCCACATGAACCAAAGTATCCAATCCAACTACATCAACTGTTCTAAACGTAGCTGATTTTGGGCGACCGATTACTGGACCAGTTAGTTTGTCTACTTCTTCAATGGTCAATCCCATTTCTTTTACCAAATGGAACAAACTCTGAATGCCGAAAATACCAATACGATTTCCGATGAATGCTGGAGTATCTTTGGCTACGACCGAAGTTTTTCCTAAATATTGCGAACCATAGTTTGTTAGAAAATCCAATACATCTTTAGAAGTTTTTGGTCCTGGTATGATTTCAAATAATTTCAAATAACGTGCTGGGTTGAAGAAGTGTGTACCACAGAAATGTGCTTGAAAGTCTTCGCTTCGTCCTTCACTCATGAACTTAATCGGAATTCCAGATGTGTTGGATGTCACTAAAGTACCTGGTTTACGGAATTTTTCAATTTGTTCAAAAACCAATTTCTTGATATCCAAACGTTCCACAACTACTTCAAAAATCCAATCGCATGTTGCAATTTTATTCATATCGTCCGCAGTATTTCCAGTTGTGATTCGGGTAGCGAATTTGGAACTGTAAATAGGTGAGGGATTCGATTTTAAAATATTTGCCAAATGGTCATTCACCACGCGATTGCGAACGGCTTTACTTTCTAAAGTCAATCCTTTTTTCTCTTCGACTTCGGTAAGTGCATTTGGAACGATGTCTAAAAGTAACACTTCCACACCAATGTTTGCAAAATGACAAGCAATGCCAGAACCCATGATTCCAGAACCTATTACTGCCACTTTTTTAATTATTCGTTTCATTTGTTTTATTTTAAAGAGAAAAGAATTTAGAGAATAGAAAATAGACTTTAACGTAGTCCATTTTGAAATGACATAGTCATTCTTTGAAATTCTTCTATTTTATTTTCTAATTGATTATAAATTGTTTCGTTTATATATTTTCTATGTATTGCAACTATAAGTTGTGTTATTAATTCAAATAAAGAGCCTAAAGAAATATCAATAAAATGACTGAAAGATTTATCTGTTCTTGAGGAACCTTCAGCTATATTACTAGGAATAGAAACAGAACATCTGCTTAATTGAGAACTTAAATCATATCTTTCATATTTAGGAAATTCTAAAAGAATATCAGAAATATTATTTGCTATTTCAATACCCAATTGCCATATTTTTAAGTTCTTATAATTATGTCTCATCTAATAAATTTTAAAAATCTATATTCTATTATCTATTTTCTATAATTTCATTTCCTAAAAAATTTTTTTTTCCGCAATCAAATCATTAATCATTCCTGTCACTTCCATAAAGTGGTTAATTTTTTCTTCTGATATGTTTTTTTTTACACTTTCATTAAATTTCAATACAGTTTCCTTTGATTTTCTTCGCATTTCTTTGCCCAAATCGGTTAGATAAATGAGTACACCTCGACCATCTTCTGGGTTTTTCTTTCTAGTAATTAAACCTTTTTCCTCTAAAGTTTTTAGAGTACGAGTTAAGGATGTAGGTTCCATTCCCATTCTGTTACTAATATAGGTTGAAGGTGTTCCATCTTCTTTGTCGATGCTTAATAAGGCAAATCCGATGGCCATTGAGCCATCAAATTTGGAAGCTTCTTCGTTGTATAATCTAGCGATTGCTTGCCATGTAGTTCGAAGCGTATAATCAATAGTTTTATCTTTCATTTTAAATTATTGAAAACTATATCGATTTAGTTTTGATTTCAAAGATATTAAATATTATATTATGCACGCATACTATATGTGTTAATTTTTATATGTATGAATTAATTTAAATATTAGGAAATGAGTGCTTTTATAAATGTGAATAAATATTTTCAGTCTCTTCAAACTGAATTTGTTAGAAAACATCCAAATATTTTTAGAAAATTGCAAGCTTTTTTGAAATTCAAAATACTAATTTTACAAAATTGAAGTTTAATAGATAACAAATATATTTTAAAATGAAATACTTACTTTTTTTATTACTGTCAGTGAGCTGTTTGGCTCAAAATGATTTTAATAAATTGGACGAAAATGGTAAAAAAAATGGCGTTTGGAAAGGCTATTATGAAGAATCCAAAAGACAACGTTATGAAGGAACTTTTGATCATGGAATTGAAACGGGAACTTTCAATTATTTTGATGATACTAAAGTAAATTCAGTAATTGCTACGCGAACTTTCTCCGAAAATGGAACTGTTGCATATACTATTTTGTACGATCGTAACAAGAATATTGTTAGCGAAGGAAAAACTGTAAATCGCTTGAATGAAGGCGAATGGAAATATTATCAAGAAGCTTCAAAAGATCTAATGTCTGTTGAAAATTTTGTAAAAGGTAAATTATCTGGACTTAAAAAAGTATTTTATAAAAACAATGTTGTAGCTGAAGAATCGTATTATTTGAATGGTTTAAAAAATGGAAGTTATAAAAAATATACTGAAAAAGGCGTTGTTTTAGAAGAATCCAATTATAAAAATGGCGAATATGAAGGCTTGGTCATTTTTAGAGATGCTTTAGGTAATATTACTGCCAAAGGGCCTTACGTGAATGGATTAAAAAAAGGAAAATGGCAATTTTTCGTCAATGGAAAGCTTAAAAAAGAAGAAGTTTGGCCTATTGTAAAATACATTAGAAAGCACAAAAGAAAACAATCTTAGTTTTTCAATCCTATTATAGATTTATAATATTCTAAATTTTGACTAGCTACAGATTCTTGACTAAATTTTTCTAAAACTTTATTACGAGCATTTTTTCCAAACTCCTTTTGAACAGCAGCATTTTCAAATAATTCTACTATTTTTTCAGCAAATTCTTGGTGGTTTTTCGGATGTATTAAAAAACCATTTTCAGCGTCATCAATTACTTCTTTTGCCCAACCAATATTGGACGCAACAATGGCTTTTTCCATTGCCATAGCTTCCAACCACGAAATCGGGAAAGCTTCAGCAAAAGATGGAAACACACAAACTGCAGCTTGTTGTATATAATATTGTATTTCTTGATGTGGTATGGAACCTAAATATGTAACGTTTTTTAAAGCATCATCTGTAAAAAGTTCCTGCATCATTGCCCAAGTAGATGGGTTTCCTGTGCTAATATCAGGTATATCTTTTCCAATTAAAATGAGTTTTGTATTTGGATTTTTTTGAATGATTTCATTAAAAATTAAGGGTAATTCAAGCAATCCTTTTTTTCTAATAATGCTTCCAAAGTACAAAATGGTGTTCTTCTCAGCAGAATTGCCATCGCTTGTAAAAGTAGTCGCATCAATTCCATTTGGAATAACCGTAAATTTTTTATTTAAACCAAAAATAGTATTAGTTACATCTGCCGTATATTGACTGACCGAAATAAATCCATCTGCATTATTGAGTGCTCTTTTTTCATGGAATTTATTAATCCATTTTACGGATCTTTGCTCTAAATGACAAAAATAGGTATCCGAGCCATGAAGCTTAATTACCATCGGACATTTTGTTTTGATAAATGATGTAATCCCTGTCCAATCGGGTGCTTCCACTAAATCAATTTCTTTGTTTTCGACCAATTGATTGATGTAATTTTGTATTTTTTTTCGAGTTAAATACCAAGATAAACCTTTGAATTTTATGTTTTTTATTTGATGAATTACAACTCCATTATCTTCAAAAACACTTTCTTCATTTTGCCCGTAAACAAGAACATGAACGATACAATTCTGTAACGAAAGTCCTTTTGCCAAGTTTTTTATACTCGTGCCAATGCCTCCAGAGGAACCAGTTTTTGAATGTGGATATTCGGGAGTTAAAAAGGCAATTTTCATTGTTTATTTATTAAAAAAATCTTTCAAAATTCGTGCGGTCAATACATGTGCCCCTTTGTCGTTCAAATGTCCACAAGAAGAGAAATAAGCATCTCCTTCTACCGCATTTTCATAATTATGAATTTCTGGATAAATGGCATTTACTTTTTCAAAATAATCCAAACCTTTGGTGTTTTCGCACATTGGAGTCATTACAGTTATTAGGTTGATATGATTGATTTTGCATAAATTTTTAATGCTTTCATAATACATATTTCGCCGTGGTTTTAATGCACGCAAATCATTTTTCATATTGGCATTTGCTTTTTTTCCTAAAGGATAATAGCCAGAATTTTTCAATAAAACCGTTTCTTCATTCGTTACAGTTCGATATGCTTCTCGAAACCCAATGCTTGCATCGTAAGCAATATAGCGATAAAAAGGCATAAAATAACAAGCCAAGTAATCCGGTTCTTTTGAAAAATGCGCTTTGATAATTTCGGATTGATGAATATAAGGTAAAAATTTTGCCGAAATAGCATCAGATTTTCCTTCGTAGGAAAGATTCAAATCGGCTTCTAAAATGACATTTTTTATTTCATATTTCCGTTCTATCATTAATTTTAAAAGCAGCGAGGCTTCGTATAAATGACCACCACTCATGCCGTAATTAAATGATTTTAAGCCTTTTTCTTTAAAAAGTTGGGCTACAAAATGATTGTTGGCACGCGAACTTCCTAGAAAAACAACATCATATTGCTGGGGTTTTGAGTTGAAAACCGATTCAATCTTTCCTCTTTTTGACGAATTCAAATAAATTTCAGTATAAACTACATCTAATACAAATAGCACTATCAAAAGTAGTAACAAAGATTTTAGAAGTAAAAGTATAAATTGCTTCATTAGAATTGAAAATAAATAAACGATTTATAGTCAGAATATACGCCAAAAGCAGCCAATGCTAGGAAACATAATCCGAGTTTCATCCATGAATAACGACCTGAAATGGGTTCGATTTTAGTTCGTGAATGCCATTCGATGAAAATAAAAATCAATAGTAATGGTAGAATTTCATAATTATAGCGTTCGTTGTCTAAAAATTGAGTACTAAAATTTCCATTTGTAACTAGCTTTTTTAAATAGTCAAAGGCTAACGTAATGGTTTTTACCCTAAAAAACACCCAAGCCAAACAAGTGATAGCAAATGTAAAAAGCATTTGAAAAATAACTTTAATGGAACTGTAATTCCATCTTAAAGCAACGGTATCAAGGTTAGAACGATTTTTATTGAACAAAAGTAAAGGTAAAAAATACATTGCATTTAGGCCTCCCCAAAAAATGTAAGTCCAATTGGCACCATGCCAAAAACCACTTAATAGAAAAATGATGAAAACATTCCGAATTTGCTTGGCTTTTGAACCTTTGCTACCACCTAATGGAATATAAACATAGTCGCGAAACCAAGAAGAAAGCGAAATGTGCCATCTTCGCCAGAATTCGGCAATATCTCTGGAGAAATAGGGAAAGTTGAAATTCCGTAACAAATCGATGCCAAAAAGTTTTGACATTCCGAGTGCCATATCCGAATAACCCGAGAAATCACCATAAATTTGGAAGGCAAAAAACACGGCTCCCAATAGCAAAGACAAGGAATTCATGTTTGTATAATGATCAAAAATAGCGTTGGAGTAGGTAGCACAAGTATCAGCAATGACTACTTTTTTAACCAATCCCCAAATGATTTGATACAATCCCATTTTTGCTTTTTCAAAATCGAAGATGCGTTTCAACTTTACCTGAGGCAATAAATGCGTGGCTCTTTCTATGGGTCCTGCCACTAAAAGCGGAAAATAACTTACAAAAAGGGAGTAATCAATAAAATGATGTTCGGCTTTGATGCGTTTCAAATAAATGTCAATTACATAAGACAAGCCATGAAAGGTATAAAATGAAATGCCAACTGGAAGAATCACTTGTATTAATAAAGGATTGGCTTGAAGCCCAATCGTAGCTAACATTTCTGTGAAAGAAACAGCAAAAAAATTGTAGTATTTAAAGAGTGCCAAAAACCCTAAATTAACCGAAACACTCAACCAAAACCAAAATTTTCGACTTTTTTCATTAGTGCTTTTTTCAATTTGAATGCCCGTATAATAATCTAAAAAAGTAGAAAAAACCAATAAAAACAAGAAGTGCCAATTCCAACAGGAATAAAAATAATAGCTCGCTACTATCAGTAGTGCATTCTGAGTGGTTTTTGTTTTGTGGAACACAAACCAATACAAAACGAAAACTACGGGCAAAAAAAGCGCAAAGGATAACGAGTTAAAAAACATATTTCTTGAAAAGGCGAATTTACAATTAATTTTTTATTCAAAAACTGATGGGTAAGCAGTTTAATTTTCAAATTTCAGCCTCGGAGGTTTAATTTTCAAGCAAAAAGTCTCAATTTTCAGGCAAATAGGGTGAAATTTCAAGCTTTTACCCTGAATTTACACCCTATTAGGTTCAATTTTCAAGCAAAAAGGGTGAAATTTCAGGCGCTGACCTCGAAATTTCACCCTTTTATATTGATTTTTAAGAGGATGTAGCTGAAAATTGAATTACTGTATTTTCTTTTTATAAGACCCTCTTTTAAAACGCTCACTCAAATCTTCGTAGATGGCTTTAGCTGTTGGAACGCCTTTGCTGTGCGCTTCTCTAACCTGACCGTAATAGAGCATGGCATTTTGTAACGCTTCTGAACCTGCCAACATCATAGTGTCGTCGGCATCAGAAGAAAGTTGTTTGCTTAGGTTTACAATAGGGTTCAATTGCGAAACCACGGCTTCGTCTTTTAGAAATTCTACTTTATCCTTATAGTTTGGCACAAACTCTGGATTAGAAACAACATAGGCTTTTGTTTTTTGGACCGTTGCTACTGTTTTATCGCCCATTTTAAACAAATCTTCGCGCTCTTGCATCGTGAGCCCTTGCAAGTAAGGAGCTAGAGCCTCTTTGCACTCTTTAAGTTTTTCTGTTACAGTGTCGATGAT
>CAIRNC010000019.1 GCA_903879875.1 uncultured Bacteroidota bacterium | reverse complement strand
ATAAAATATAAAAAATAAATTAGTGATTTAAAACCTCTTCTCCTTCTTTCATTGGAACATTTTGAGGAACAAAATCTTCATCATGACCTGGTTTGCTGTAATCATAAGGCCATCTATGTACTTCAGGTAAGTCACCTTCCCAGTTTCCGTGAATGTGTTCAATTGGAGCAGTCCATTCTAATGTGTTTGATTTCCATGGGTTTTGAACCGTTTTTTTACCATAAAAAATACTAGTAAAGAAATTATATAAGAATACCAATTGGAAAGCCCCACCTATTAAAGCGAACGTAGTTATTAATACATTAACATTAGCTAAATCATCAAATAACGGGAAATTTGTATTTGTATAATATCTTCTTGGTAAACCAGCCATACCAATAAAGTGCATTGGGAAAAACACACCATAAGCACATACTGCAGTAACCCAAAAGTGAATATAACCTAAGTTTTTATTCAACATTCTTCCAAACATTTTAGGAAACCAATGATAAATACCAGCAAACATACCGTAAAGAGCAGATATACCCATTACTAAGTGAAAGTGAGCTACAACAAAATAGGTGTCATGCACATTTATATCTAAAGTGCTATCTCCTAAGATAATCCCAGTTAAACCACCTGTAATGAATGTAGAGACTAAACCTATAGAGAATAACATTGCCGGATTTAATTGAAGATTACCTTTCCAAAGCGTTGTTATATAATTAAATGCCTTAACAGCAGATGGAATTGCAATTAACAATGTTGTAAAAGTAAAAACTGATCCTAAAAAAGGGTTCATTCCCGATACAAACATGTGGTGACCCCAAACAATTGTTGAAAGGAAAGCAATTGCTAAAATAGATGCAATCATTGCGCGATATCCAAATATTGGTTTACGTGAATTAGTAGCGATAATTTCAGAAGTAATTCCTAATGCAGGTAATAAAACGATATAAACTTCAGGATGTCCTAAAAACCAAAACAAGTGTTCAAATAAAACTGGAGATCCGCCTTGGTAATGTAAAACCTCTCCTGCAATATAAATATCAGATAAGAAGAAAGAAGTTCCAAAACTTCTATCCATTATTAACAATAATGCTGCTGAAAGAAGAACAGGAAAAGAAACAACCCCAATAATAGCAGTGATAAAAAATGCCCATATAGTTAGTGGCAATCTAGTCATTGACATACCTTTAGTTCTAAGGTTAATTACAGTAACTATGTAATTTAAGGATCCCAATAATGAAGCTGCAATAAATAATGCCATGGAAACTAACCATAATGTCATTCCCATTCCAGAACCTGGAATAGCCTGAGGCAATGCGCTTAAAGGTGGATAAATCGTCCATCCTGCAGATGCGGGTCCTGCTTCAACAAATAAAGAAGAAACCATTACAACACTTGATAGGAAGAATATCCAATAAGAAACCATATTTAAAAAACCGGAAGCCATATCTCGAGCCCCAATTTGAAGAGGAATAAGTAAATTACTAAAAGTACCACTCAATCCTGCTGTTAATACAAAGAATACCATGATTGTACCATGTATGGTAACTAATGCTAAATAAATGTCATTTTTCATTACTCCATCTGGAGCAAATTTATCCCCTAAGAGAAAATTAAAAATTTTAAATGATTCTTCTGGCCATGCAATTTGCATTCTAAAAAGCATTGACATCATAACGCCAATAATACCCATTACTATTCCTGTAATAAGATATTGTTTTGCAATCATTTTATGGTCAACACTAAAAATATATTTAGTGATGAATGTATCTTTATGATGATGCTCATGTTCGTGAGCGTGATCTAAATCGTGATTGTGTTCGTGAGCTATTGCTGACATATTTTTAGCTTTAATTTTTATTAAAAAAGATAATTATTTTTTTACTACCGCTGCTACAACTTTTGTAGAATCTGTTACAATTGGAGTTGCTGGCACAACTTTTGAATCTTTAACCGCTTGAACTAATGTGGTTTTACTATCCATCCATTTTTGATAATCGGCAGGAGTATCAACTACAATTTTCATTTGCATATTGTAATGAGAAGCACCACAAATTTTATTACAAAGCAACAAATAATCAAAAGTGTATGGGTCCAATGCAGGTTTTCCATCAGCTACAAGTAATTTACTTTTTGCTTCTCTAATTTTATTGATATTAGCAACTTTAGCAATTATTGATGGATCATTACGCATTTCATCTGTTGTAAATGTAGGAACGAATGCAAACTGAGTAACCATTCCAGGCACACAGTTCATTTGTGCTCTAAAATGAGGCATGTAAGCAGAGTGAAGCACGTCTTGTGAACGCATTTTAAAAAGAATCTTTTTACCTTTTGGAATATGAAATTCACCAGTAACGTTTTTATCATCTTTTGCATTTGGGTCTTCTATATCAACTCCTAGTGTATTTACACCTTCGATGTATCTTACATTAGCTTTACCAAGTACGTTATCCTTTCCTGAGAAACGAGCTTCCCATGCAAATTGTTTTGCATATAATTCAACAACTATTACATCTTCAGTTTTTTCGTCAACAAACATGATGTTTGTCCATGCATATAGACCGTAAAGAATTAATCCTGCCAAAACAACTGCTGGAATAATACTCCAAATAGCTTCAAGTTTATTATTATCAGCAAAATATAATGCTTGATTACCTTGTTTACCTCTGTATTTGAATGCAAAATAGTGAACTAGAACCTGAGTTATTGCTTGTACTATAAATATTAATACCCAAGTAATATTCATCAACCTATCAACATCTACTCCATGTTCGGAAGCAGGTTTTCCTAAAACTAAATGTCCCCAAGCAAACAAACCATAAATTGTAAATATATAAAGGAATGCTAAAAAGGCAAACATAATATATCCTTGAACATTATTGTCCTTATCATCGGCCACTTGCGTATTGTTTACGTGTGAACCAATTTGCGTTAAGTCAAATATTTTTGTCAATTGCCAAATTGCAACTGCTATTAAAACTAAAACTATTATTACCAACAAACTTGTCATTTATCTTGCTTTAAATATTAATAATGAAAATGTTTACTTTCTTCGATATAAGGATTTCTTTTTGGCAATAATGGCACCTTAGTAAGAGCCGAAAAGACAACAAAAATAAATAAACCAAGGAAAAAGAATAAAGACCCTATTTCTGAAAATCCAATAAACCAATGTTCACCAACAGTTCCAGGCATAATCATGTTGAAAAAATCAACATAATGACCCAATAGAATAACGGTACCTGCCATAACAACAACCCATGTTAATCGTTTGAAGTCAGTGTTTATTAAAATTAAGATTGGAAATAAGAAATTCATAACAACAGCTCCAAAGAATGGAAGGTTATACATTTCTATTCTAGTTACAAAATAAGTAACTTCTTCAGGAATATCAGCATACCAAATTAACATAAATTGAGAAAACCATAAGTAAGTCCAAAAAACACTAATACCAAACATAAATTTAGCCAAATCGTGAATGTGACTTGTATTTACATTTTCTAAATATCCTTTTGATTTTAAGTATAAAGTTACTAATGCAATCGTTGTTATTCCACTTACAAAAAAACTAGCAAATACATACCAACCAAATAATGTACTAAACCAATGTGTATCAATTGACATAATCCAGTCCCATGACATTATAGATTCAGTTACAATAAAGAAAACAAGAAACATTGCTGAAATGTTGAAATTCTTTTTATAAAAACTATTATCATTAGATTCATCTTGTGCAAGACAATTTTTTCTAGAAAAATATCTATAAAGATTCCATCCTATCAAAAATACTGCAGCTCTAATTATCCAAAAAGGAAAATTTAAATAACCCGTTTTAGCTTGTATAATTTTATCTTCAGCTACGATGTCTTTATCCATCCAAATAAAAATATTATTTGTTCCAAAAACGTGCATTCCTGTTAATATTAAAAAAACAAAGAAAATAATTGAAGCGACAGGTAAATAAGCAGTAATACCTTGCATTACTCTAAATAATACTGGTGACCAACCTGCTTGAGCAACTTGTTGAATCGCATAGAAAGCTAATGCTCCTAATGAAATTAATAAGAAGAAAATACATGCAACATAGAAGGCAGACCAAGGCTTGTTTTGCATTTGAGTCAACACATGTTTTAAATGAGCCGTGTGTTCAGCATGTTCATCAATAACTTTTGCTTCGTGCTTTGGTTCAATTTGGTGTTCTACAACAGCTATTTTTGCTAAAGTGTCTTTAGCAACAGTCGTAGTGTCTGACTGAACTTCAACTGTTTTAGTAACTTCCTCAACAACTGCTTTATGTTCAGTAGCAGTAGCATGAGTAGCTTCGTGACCGTGATTTTCGGCAGCAAGAATTTTTTCTACATCCTCAATGTTTTTTGGAGCAGAGAAAAAGCCATAACCTATTCCTAGAATCCCAAGAATCATTAGGATAAAAGAAAAAGTTTTTAGTTTACTAGAAAATGTGTACATATCTTTTACGATGAGTTTGTTCTACAATTATAATTTACTTTTTAGATCTACCACATAAGCAGCAACTAACCAACGTTCATGAGCACTCAATTGATTGGCATGTGATCCCATATTATTTAGTCCATAGGTTACAACATGAAAAATACTACCTTCATTTATAACTCTATCTTTATAATTAGGAACTCCTAAAAATTTACCTTGAGTAACTAATCTTCCTTGACCATCTCCTTTATTACCATGGCATATTGCACAATAAGTTTCATAAAGAACTTTGGTTTTATCCATATCAGCTGTTGACATAGAATCTATAGGTGATTTTATATTAGCCGCTTTTACTGCAATTAGTGCCTCAGGCGTGTTAGGGTATTCATAAGGAACAAAACCTCTTTTGATAGAACCTTCAGCAGGCAGCTGTCCTTCTTTCCCATTTTTGAAAGCATTTGATTCGGAATAAGTTCCGTAACTTACTGGTTCGTACATGTTTGGGAAGTATTGATAGTTTGGCGTTGCATTATTATGGCAAGACAAAACTAAAATAGAAACACCGAACAAAAATGTTAATTTATATATGTTTTTCATAACTATTATAAATGCTTTTCAATTACTTTTACTTCAACTGCACCCGTATTTTCTAAAAATGAAACCAATTCTGCTTCATTGTTATTTACCGATACTTCCATTAAAAAATGGTCATCAGTTGTTCTAACATCAGGATTTTCCGCTTGTTTAAATGGCCATAATCTACTTCTCATATAAAAAGTAATTACCATTAAGTGTGCTGCAAAAAATACTGTTTCTTCAAACATAATTGGTACAAAAGAAGGCATGTTTGCAATGTAGCTCATACTTGGTTTTCCACCAATGTCTTGTGGCCAATCTTGAATCATAATGTAATTCATCATCCAAGTTCCAAACGATAATCCGCAAATGCCATAAATAAATGCACAAATTGCTATTCTTGTTGGTGCTATTCCCATTGCTTTATCCAACCCGTGAACAGGAAAAGGCGTGAAAACTTCTTCAATGTGATGATGAGCTGCTCTGGTTTTTTTTACCGCATCCATTAAAATGTCATCGTCATTATAAATGGCGTATATAACTTTATTACTCATGATGTGTATTTTTTGCTCTTTCTTTAATATAATATTCTCCTGTTCCTTTTAATATTGTTTTAACCTCTGCTTGTGCTATTACAGGGAAAGTTCTAGCATATAATAAAAATAAAACAAAGAAGAATCCGATAGTTCCAATAAATGTTCCAATATCAACAAATGTTGGTGAAAACATTGTCCATGATGATGGAAGATAATCTCTGTGTAACGAAGTTACAATAATTACAAAACGTTCGAACCACATTCCAATATTTACAACAATTGAAATCACAAACGAAAACATAATACTTGTTCTCAATTTTTTAAACCACATAAATTGCGGAGAGAAAACATTACATGTCATCATTGACCAATAAGCCCACCAGTAAGGTCCAGTAGCTCTATTTAAGAAAGCATATTGTTCGTATTCAACTCCAGAATACCAAGCAATAAAAAGTTCGGTAATATAAGCAACTCCTACAATTGAACCTGTAATCATGATAATGATATTCATCAATTCAATATGTTGTAATGTAATATAGGCTTCTAAGTTTGACACTTTTCTCATAATTATAAGAAGTGTGTTTACCATTGCGAATCCAGAAAATACGGCTCCAGCAACAAAATAAGGAGGGAAAATGGTAGTGTGCCATCCTGGAATTACCGAGGTAGCAAAGTCCATAGATACGATGGTGTGTACAGAAAGTACTAAAGGAGTAGCTAATCCAGCAAGAACCAAAGAAACTTCTTCAAAACGTTGCCAATCTTTAGCTCTTCCACTCCATCCAAAACTTAAAATAGAATATACTCTTTTGTTAAACGGTGTAATTGCTCTGTCTCTTAACATCGCGAAATCCGGAAGTAAACCTGTCCACCAAAAAACTAATGATACAGATAAATAAGTTGAAATTGCAAATACGTCCCAAAGTAAAGGAGAGTTGAAATTTACCCAAAGCGAACCAAATTGATTCGGAATTGGCACTACCCAGTAAGCCAACCATGGACGACCCATGTGGATAATTGGAAATAAACCTGCTTGAATTACAGAGAAAATGGTCATGGCTTCCGCAGAACGGTTAATGGCCATTCTCCATCGTTGACGGAATAATAAAAGTACTGCTGAAATTAAGGTTCCTGCGTGACCAATACCAACCCACCATACAAAGTTCGTGATATCCCAAGCCCAACCTACTGTTTTATTTAATCCCCAAGTTCCAATTCCTGTAGAAATGGTATAAATAATACAACCTAATCCCCAAAGGAATGCGGTAAGTGCAATTGAAAAAACAAGCCACCAATGTTTGTTTGCCTTACCTTCAACGGGTGCAGCGACATCTACTGTTACATCGTGATATGATTTATCACCAATAACTAAGGGTTTTCTAATACTTGCGTCGTATATATGAGACATAATCCTTTAAATTGATTTTTAATTTTTCTTAAGTATTTCTAACTTTAACGTGATACATAACATTAGGTTTTGTGCCAACATGCTCTAATAAATGATACATTCTTTCGTCTTCTAACAAAGCAGCAACTTTACTATCCTTATTGTTAACATCTCCAAAAATCATTGCACCATTTGTACAAGCGCTTGAACAAGCCGTTTGAAATTCGCCATCTTTTAACTCTCTACCATCATTTTTGGCTCCTAAAATTGTCAATTGTGTTTTTTGAATACACATTGAACATTTTTCCATAACTCCACGAGAACGAACACTTACATCTGGATTCAATACCATACGACCTAAATCATCATTCATGTGGTAATCGAATTCGCTATTTTTGTTGTATAAGAACCAGTTGAAACGACGTACTTTATATGGACAGTTGTTTGCACAATAACGTGTACCAACACATCTGTTATATGCCATGTGGTTTTGACCTTGACGGCTATGAGAAGTAGCTGCAACAGGACAAACTGTTTCACATGGTGCGTGATTACAGTGTTGACACATTACAGGTTGGAAAGCAACTTGTGGGTTGATGTTAGCTTTTTCTAATTTTCTAAATCCGCCCAAAGAACCTTTTGTTTCTTCGTTACCTGCAATAAATCCTACTAAATCTAAACCATCAAAATTTTCTTTTTTCTCATCATCGTGAGCAAAAGTATCTTCTGATGAATAGTATCTATCAATACGCAACCAGTGCATATCACGGCTTCTTCTAACTTCTGATTTACCAACAACAGGAACATTATTCTCTGCGTGACAAGCGATAACACAAGCACCACATCCGGTACAAGCATTCAAATCAATTGATAAATTAAAATGATGTCCAATAGAACGATCAAATGAAGTCCACAAATCTACAGATGTAGCTGCAACTTCTTTGTGATCTAATGAAACTTTTGGTTGTTCGTTCCAAACTTCTGCATCTTTAGAATTGAAAATTTCTAAAGTTGTTTCTTTAATAATATCACCACGACCCATTAACGTTTTTTGTAACTGAACACAAGCAAATTCATGCTCGCCTTCCGTTTTTGTTAATTTAACCGTTTGTACATTATTGAAGTTTTTATATAATGTATAGGCGTTAACACCTATTTGCATTTCTTCTTTTAATGCTGCTTTTTTACCATATCCAAATGCCAATCCTACAGTACCAACTGCTTGACCTGGTTGAATGATTACTGGAATTTTTTCCAATTTAACGCCATCTACTTCTGCAGTAACATAGCTACCATTCAAACCTCCGTTTGCAACATTATTGTTGTCTAATTTATATAAATCAGCGTCGGTTTTAGAAACAGTAATATAGTTATCCCAAGAAACTCTTGTGATTGGATCTGGGAACTCTTGCAACCAAGGGTTATTGGCTTGCTGTCCGTCTCCTAAACCTGTTTTTGTATTTAAAACAAGTTCTAAAATTGCGCTTGGTTTTTCTTGAGATAAAGTTGCGGCAGCTGCGTTAAAATCAGCTGAACCTGCTGTTGCGTTAACAATTGTACCTGAGAATACACCATCATGCAATACTTTATTCCAGGTAGCACCAGCAATAATAGAAGATGCAGTAGCTTTTATGTAATCATAGTAGGAAGCACCACTTCCATTCCAAGCTAACAATGCGTCTTGAAATTGTTTGGTATCAAACAAAGGACGAATTGTTGGTTGCGTAAGTGAATACGTTCCTCTTGTTAACATTAAGTCGTTCCAAGATTCTAAGTAATGTGGCGTAGCTGCAGCAATATTTGAAACCATTGCAGTTTCGTCTTCTTTTAGAGAAAAGGCAACAGATAATTTTACTTTTTTCAAAGACTCCACAAATTCTTTGCTATTTGGCAAAGTATAAGCTGGATTAACACCACTCATTATTAAAGTATGAACGCTACCTGCTTTCAAATCATTCAATAATTGGGTTACTTTTTCATTGGAACCTTTTCTGATTTGTCTCGTTCCAGAGGTAATAAACGCTTCACTGTTCAATGCTTTATTGATAGCAAGAACTAAAAGTTGTGCGTTTTTATCTTGTAATCCAGAAACTAATAAACCTTTTGATCCAGCAGCTTTAAGCTGTTGAGCCGCTTTGGTAACTTCTGCTTTTATTTTATCATCTAAACTTACAGCAACACTAGCTCCTGTAATGATATTAAATATATGTACTAAAGCTTGTTTTTGATTAGCAGTAGTTATTGGCAAACGTTTGTCGGCAGCCGCTCCAGAAAGTGTCATGTTTGACTCTAATTGAAAGTGTTTAGACATTCTGCCATTTTTAGGAATTCTGCCTTGAGCATATCCACTACTGTAATTCCCACCTTGCCAGTCTCCTAAGAAATCGGCAGCTACAGAAACTATCACATTTGCTTTTGAAAAATCATAATCGGCTAAAGCTCTATCTCCATAAACCATTTCAAAAGCATCTAATGCTTCTGACGAAGAAACAGCATCATAAACAATATGTTTTGCTGTAGGATTAGCGGCTATAAATTCACCTATTAATCTTTCTGTTGACGGACTAGCCAAAGTATTTGTCAATAAAACTACTTGACCACCTTTTGCTTTTGCATCCGATAAACTCGATTTTACTTTTGCATGTACCGCTTCCCATGTGGCATTTTTTGCATCAATTTTTGGCTCTTTCAAACGCATGCTATCGTATAACGAAAGAATTGATGCATGTACTCTTGCATTTGCAGCGAATTTTGCTCCTGCAATTGTATTGTTTTCAATTTTAATTGGTCGCCCTTCTCTAGTTTTAACTAGCACATTTGCAAAATCAAAACCATCAAAAACAGATGTTGCATAAAAATCAGGAACGCCAGGTATGATTTGTTCTGGTTGAACTACATAAGGAATTGATTTGTTAACAGGTCCTTCGCAAGCAGCAAGAGAAGCAGCAGCGGTAGTAAATCCAACGTACTTTAAAAAATCACGACGTGTTGTCGATGATGCAGATAAAGCATCTCCGTTTCCTAAAAATTCATTTGTAGGAAGTTCTTCAACAAACTCGTTATTTCTAAGCGCCTCAACAATAGAACTGTTTCCGTCTAGTTCTTCAACACTTTTCCAGTATTTTTTGTTTGATGACATATTATATATAAATATTAGCTTTTCTTAATAATTTGATTAATAGTGGCATTTACCGCACTCTAAACCTCCCATTTGTGCTGCCGTTAATTTGTCAACACCATATTTTTTAGAAAGTTGTTCGTGAATTTTGGTATAGTATTCGTTGCCTTGCATTTTAACATCCGTTGCTCTGTGACAAGTGATACACCATCCCATTGTTAATGGAGCAAATTGTTTTTGAATTTCGTAAGTTTGAACAGGCCCGTGACAAGTTTGACAAGCTACACCCGCAACAGTAACGTGTTGTGAATGGTTAAAGTATACAAAACTTTGTAAGTTATGAATACGAACCCATTTTACAGGTTGTGTTTTTCCAGTATATTTTTGGTTGGTTTTGTCCCATCCAACAGCGGTGTACAATTTATTAATTTCACCGTCATAAAATGCTTTTGAATATTCTTTTGTAGCTGTTGTATCAGATACTTCAGAAATGTTTTTGTGACAATTCATACAAACATTTAGAGAAGGAATTCCAGCGTTTTTACTTACACGAGCTGCAGAGTGGCAATAATTACAATTAATTTGATTGCTTCCAGCATGAATTCTGTGTGAATAATGAATTGGTTGAATTGGTTGGTAATCTTGATCAACACCTACTTGCATCAAATAACCATATACAAAGTAGCCACTTGAAAGTAACAATATTATAGCTGTAACTAAAACCAAAAACTGGTTCTTAGCATACGCTTGCCATATTGAAATTGTAGCTGGTTTTGTTTCAATATTATTTGATTTAAGTACTTTATTTAATACACTTGTTACTAAAAGTAACATGATAATTAATATCGCCATTACTAATGCTAAAGCACCTAAAATAACATCGTTTGAAATTCCATCTTCTTTAGCTGGATCAATAACTACAGAACCTTCAACATGTTTTGCTACTTCCATTGGAGCTGAAGTATAGGCAATAATGTTATCAATGTCTGCAGTTGACAATTGCGGAAAAGCAGTCATTGGAACTTTATTATTTTCTTCAAATACTTTTACTGCAGTTGCATCTCCAGATTTGATTAAATCAGCACTGTTATGAATCCACTTGTAAAGCCATTGCTTTTCACGTCGGTCTGCTACATTTCGAAGCGCAGGCCCCGTCATTTTTGCATCTAACTTATGACAAGCCGCACAATTGGAATTAAACAATGTTTTCCCTGCTACCGCATCACCACCGCCTGTAGCTGTCGCAACGGCTGGTGCTGCTTTAACTTCTGCAGGAGCCGGAGCTGCTGCTGGTTGTTGTGCAAATAAACTGAAGGAAGATGTTAGCAAAAATGCTATACTAAGAAATAAATTTCTTGAAATCGAATTATGGTTACCCACCTTTTTCATATTCTAAAATGATTATCGACTAATTGTTTGGTACTTTTTTTCTAAATAATGCAAATGATTACAAGAAACAACGCACTTTTTTTTAAACTTCGGACAAAAATACACTTTATCAGCTATTCTCAAAACCTTAAATATATCTTAATTATCAATTTATATTTATTCTAAATAACTTTATCGTTTTGTTTAATCTATTATATTGGTACATTTGTTTAAAAAACATACACTTATGAAACGTTTTGACTTTAAAATACATACGTTTTTACTTCTTTTAATAGTTGTGAAATCTTCCAGTTTATTTGCTCAAGAGAGCACATTAAGTCTTTCTCAAGACGCAAAATTCGAAAAAATACTAAATGAAAAGCGACGAATTAATTCATCTATTCTTTCCAACGATAATTATAAAATTCAAATTTTTAACGGTGACAACGAAAACGCAAAAAAAACATTGAATCAATTTAAAAAAGATTTCACCAATTTTGATAGTACTATTATCTTTAGCACGCCAACTTATAAGGTGTTGATTGGCAATTTCAAAACGCGAATAGAAGCAGAACGTAACTTGATTGAAATCAAAAAAACATACAAAACGGCACTTTTAATTCGTCCATTCAAATAAATTAAAATAGTGATAACAGATTGTTAAGTTGCTTTTTTGTCGAAAATGAAAAAAATACAAGGTTTAATAAGTGGGTTGCTAATTGTGGCGGTAGTGTTTACATTACTGTTTCAATCGGTGCATTCTTATGAACATTTATCACAACAACTTTCGGAGAAAAAATGCCATCACAGTTATCGCTTTCGTTCTGAAATTACGCATAGTCATCATTCGTATGACCACTGTTTTGTCTGCGAATTTACTCCAAGTCATAGCCTTTCAACGGCTGTTTCTTTCTTTGAAATTCAACAATTTTATTTTGCCTCAAAATTCACTTTCCTTTATTACAAATCTTTCGTAATACAATATAAAGGAAGTCTTTTTGCGCTTCGGGCACCTCCTGTTTTTATTGTTTAAATCATCTTTTCACAAAAGCACTTTCTTTAAGTGTTTACTTTTAAACTATAAAATCATATCAAATGAAAATTTACATTTCAACCCTCTTCTTATTGGGTTTTTCTATATTGTTACATGCACAAAACAACATTACAGGGATTATTAAAGACAACAAAAATCAACCTTTAAAAGGTGTAACCATTTTGGTTTCAACTTTTCAAAAAAGCACCACTAGCAACGAAAAAGGCAAATATTCAATAGATAATCTTCCTATAGGAAGCATTAAAATTGATTTTTCATGCATTGGTTTTATTTCTCAAAGTCGCACTATTATTATCGACAAAAAAGAAACTTTTTTGAATATCACTTTAGAGGAATCAACATTTATAATGGACGAAATCATCATTTCGACTGCTTTCCACAAGTTACAATCGCAAAATGTCATGAAAGTCGATCATGAAAGTCTGAAATCTATGCAACTAAAAGGAACTGCTACCTTAATTGAAGGTTTAGCTACCATTCCAGGCGTTTCACAAATATCGACGGGTGTTTCTATCGGGAAACCTGTAATTCGAGGTTTAAGTGGTAATCGCGTTTTAGTTTATTCGCAAGGGGTGCGTATTGAAAATCAACAATTTGGCGAAGAACACGGCTTAGGGCTGAACGATGCTGGTATTCAAAGTGTAGAAGTGATCAAAGGACCTGCTTCTTTACTCTATGGCTCGGATGCGCTAGGTGGTGTTTTGTATTTTAATCCTGAAAAATTTGCCGATGCCCATAAACTAACTAACGATTTTAGTCAAAAGTTTTTCTCCAATACTCTAGGCAGTAGCACTACGTTAGGAGTTAAAAAGACATTAGAAAACTGGAAATTTATTGCACGTGGAAGTTTCAATGCTCATGCAGATTATACGATTCCAACCGGAGAACGGGTAACCAATACAAGATATAACGAAACCGATTTTAAAACGGGGATTGGTTACAGCAATTTGAGATTTTCAAGCATTTTAAGATACAATTTCAATAAGCTAGATTTAGGAATGCCAGAAAATGGTATTGCCGAACAAACTACAACCAAAAAAACAGCATTCCCAAGTCAAGCCATTGCCAATAATTTATGGAGTTTAAACAATACATTTTTCTTCAAAACATCTAAATTGGATTTGGATTTAGGATACATCAGCAACAATCGTAGCGAATTGTCTGAAGGAAATATTGCCGTTTTACACATGAAATTGAATACGGTAAATTATAATTTAAAATACCATTTACCAAAAATCGGGAAGTTTGAAACTATTTTGGGAGCACAAGGCATGCACCAAACCAATAAAAATTTTGGTGAAGAATTCTTAATTCCAAATGCAACAACCAATGATTTTGGCTTTTTTGGAACAGGAAATTACGAATGGAATAGCAACGTAATTCAAGCAGGATTGCGATTTGACAACAGAAACATCAATAGTCAAAGTCATGGCATACTTGGAGAAGAAGGTTCTTTTGACGACCTAACAAAATCTTTCAAAAGCACCAATGCTTCTTTGGGTTTTAAAACAAAAATCAAGCAAAATATAATTGTTCGGATGAATGTTGCTTCTGGATTTCGAGCGCCCAATTTAGCCGAATTGACTTCAAATGGGGTTCACGAAGGCACCAATCGCTATGAAATTGGCAACAGCAATTTAAAAACAGAACAAAACATTCAAACCGATTTGAATTTTGAATATAAAAACAGTCATTTTGAATGGTTTGTTAACGGATTTTACAACCATATCAATAACTATATTTATGCCGCTCCAAGCGGAAATCTATTGAACGATTTTGAAGTTTATGACTACATCCAAAACAACGCAACCCTTTATGGAGGCGAATGTGGTGTCCATTTTCATCCACATCCGTTCGATTGGTTGCACTTCGAGAGTAATTTTGATACGGTAACAGGCCAGAAAGACAATGGTGATTTTTTGCCACTCCTTCCAGCCAACAATTGGACCAACACCATTCGATCGGAATTTACGATTAAAAACTGGCTCTCCGAAGGGTTTGCCGCGTTAACCGTTGCACCAACTTTCGATCAAAATAAAGTCAGTGGCTTTGAAACAAAATCCAACGGATACACCTTAGTAAATTTGGGTTTGGGTGGAAAAGTAAAACTAGGGAAAACCGTCTTTGAACTCCACATCAATGGCAACAATTTGTTGAATAAAAGTTACATCGCCCATTTGTCTCGCTTCAAGAACGACGGCATCCCGAATATAGGCAGAACGATTGTTTTGGGATTGAATTTTAAGGTATAAGGGGAGGATTTAATACATAAAAAATCCCAAAAACGCCAAATTTGGCATCAGGAACGTCAAATTTGACATCAACAACGCCAAGTTTGGCATCAAGGACGTCAAATTTGGCGTCATACCACGTAAAGTTTGGCGTCAGGAACGTCAAATTTGACATCAACAACGCCAAGTTTGGCGTCAAGGACGTCAAATTTGGCGTTTTTAGCTAAAATACCGTCCCTTGCGTTTTCTCTTTGCGCCCTTTGCGGTAAAAACACTAATCACTATTTACCAATCACTAATTTTT
>CAIRNC010000018.1 GCA_903879875.1 uncultured Bacteroidota bacterium | reverse complement strand
TCCACCAAACTATAGAAATATATCCTAAAACAATGGCGTAAATATTCTCTTGTCGTGTTAAATAAAAGCTTATAAATAAGAAAATTAGTATTACAGCATTTAACGATTTGAAAGTGTTAACCAAAAAAAAATTTATCAAGTTCATTTTAATTTTTGTAAATTTTGATTTTTTGAAATTAACATTGTTATTCAACTTTCTGATTCCCGTTATTTTCTTCTAAAATTCTTTCTTGAAACAAACCTAATCCTTTAATTACGGGCAAATCATTAAATTGGAAAAGGCAAGCATCTTCAGTTTCAGATAAATTATGATGTTCGTGCCATGCCCAAGATGGTACACAGAAAATATCGCGTTCCTTCCAATCAAAACGTTTTCCGTTGATGATGGAATAGCCTTTACCTTTAGCACATTGGTATACGAATGAACCCGTGTGTTTGTGCGCTTTACCTTTAAATCCAGCAGGCAACAATTGCATGGCTGCACCCATCGTTTGCATCACATGACCACCTGTTAACGGATTGGAATATTGCATCAAAATCCCATCAAATGGATTGATTTCATTGACTTTGGCTACTTCCAAAAGAGTTGGATATACAGTTGACCAAGAATATTTGAATAATGGCGAATAAGGTTTATCCCAAGTTTTGTCTGCTGGAATTAATCCTGCGCCTCCAAAAGTCAAAGGGGAATGATTGATTGGTTTTAGCAAAGGTTGTTTACCATCATAAACCGCATAATCATTGGCTTCTAAAGCATTGACTAACGGAATATCCAAGCCGTCTTGCCAAATGCAGGTTTGACCACCTTCTTCCACTCCATGTTCGTGCCAAGCCGAATTGGGCGTAATTACAAAATCGTTGACTTCCAACATGATTTTATTACCATCTACCACCGTGTATCCTTTGCTGCCTTCCATAATAAAACGCAATGCCGAAGCACGATGACGGTGTGCCGAAGTAAACTCGCCTGGACGCGTCACTTGAATTCCAGTGTACAACCATCCCACAGCTGCCGAAACATCTTTCCGTTTGTCGTTTACCAAATAAACTACTCTACGACCCGCTTGTTCGGGTGTAACCAATTCCGATGATTTTAAAACTAATGCTCTTAAATCATCATATTTCCATAGCATCGGAACCGAATTGGATTTGGGTTCCCAAGGTTCAATATCATTGGCAACGGTCCACAAAGCTCCTGCACCTAGGGCTTCTAAATCTTTATAATAGGCTTCTAGTTCAGGAGAATCTTGAACTCGTGCACGACCGTAAACGTCGTCTGAAAATTTATTTTCTTCCATTTTAGTAATAAGTTAATAGTATTGCATCAATTTTCAATTTTTTTTACAATTGAAGGTTCCCTTTTTGCATAAATAATTTGACACTAATTTCTATCTGTCAAATGCAGCAATTTAAGGGATATTATTAGCACGCTTTAATCTTATTTAATTTAAAAAAAGTAAAAAAGTAGTCGCTACCTGCTTCACAAAAGTAGGTAAACTTAACTGTTTTGCAAAATCAAAATACGTATTGCAAATTGTAATTATAATTTTATCTTCGCATTTGCGTTATGACTTCTATAAATAGCGAAATCCAAAG
>CAIRNC010000017.1 GCA_903879875.1 uncultured Bacteroidota bacterium | reverse complement strand
GAAGAAGTAATTTCAGAAAGACATCAAAAGGATTTTAAGAAAGAATACACAGACGAAAATCAAGAGGCGCCTTCAAACATTGATAAAAGCTTTACCGATATTGAATTTGATGATATTTAATAAAATTCAAAAACTAATAAAACCCAAAAGCAAAACAACTTTTGGGTTTTTTATTTTAAAGCCTATTGAGTTCTTTGTCTTGAATTTTTGAAAGAAATAACACACTACATAGTGCACCAATCGTAGCAAAAAGCATATCCGATTGCGTATCCCAAATATAACCTTGAGTTCCTAAAAAAGCATCTCCATGGTCACCCGTGGCAACTGAAACGGCCCATTCTATCCACTCATAAGCAGCACTGATAGCAAGACAAACGGACACAATTATGAAGTTGAAAAAGGAAACATTTTCAATCACTTTTTTACGAATAAATAGCTCTCTGATAATCATTGCAGGAACAAAACCCTGAGCAAAATGACCCAGTTTATCATAATTATTTCTACTTTGATGAAAAATTTCTTTTATAAAATCAAATAAAGGTACTTCAGCATACGTATAATGTCCACCAACAAACAAGATAATACAATGCAAGAGTATTAGAAAATAAGTGAAATTGGTAAATCGGAATTTTTTAAAAGTAAGCGCCAATACAACAACACCCACAAGTGCCGGTATTATCTCTAAAAAACAAGTAAAACCTTCTTTAGGTTCTATAATTGCCCAAAGAAAAGCTCCAAAAAATACAACTAACATTCCATAAATTGCTTTCATCTTTTTTTTGCTAAAATACAATTATTTCCAAAATCAATAAAAACTGTAGCTCAGTATGAAAATCGTTAATTCACCTTTAAATATGTTTAATTTATTAAAGTGGTTTTTATCGAGATATTTGGTAATCATAATGCGTTAATTAAGGATTTCAATCTTCAATAACTTCATTTCAGCATAAAAAATCAATTAATATTTCTGCATTCAAAGTTTTAATCTTTATAAATTACGATCGATGATTTTTTTCATTTCAATTGAAAGTAAGATTTTCTGGATTTCTATTTTCAAAATTTGCACAATCCAAATCTTTATGCTATTTTTAAATATTGAATTGAGACAGGTATGACAGAAGCGGAAATTGAACAAGAAAACAAGGCAATTGCTAAAGAATATAAAGAGTTACTTCGAATCAGTTATCAAACTTTAAGTGATGCTGACAAAAAACTAATTCGAAAAGCTTTTGATGTTGCTGTTGATGCACACAAAGACCAAAGGAGAAAATCGGGTGAAGCCTATATTTTTCATCCTATTGCTGTGGCAAAAATCGTAGCTTCAGAAATTGGTCTTGGTCCAACGGCTATTGCTGCTGCTCTAATGCACGATGTAGTTGAAGATACCGAGATTACGGTACAGGACATTGAAAAAATGTTCAATCCAAAGGTAGCGCAGCTCGTTGAAGGTTTGACTAAAATTTCGCAAGTGCAAAAAGACTTGAATGTGTCGATGCAAGCCGAAAACTTTAGAAAAATGCTTTTGACACTCAACGATGACGTTCGAGTTATCCTTATAAAACTAGCCGACAGATTGCATAACATGCAAACTATGGATTCGATGGTGGAATACAAGCAAACCAAAATAGCATCAGAAACTTTATACATTTATGCTCCATTAGCCCATCGTTTGGGTTTGTATAATATTAAAACAAAGCTAGAAGATTTAGGTTTAAAATATACAGAACCTTTGATTTACAATGACATTGTCAGTAAAATAAAAGAAACCAAAGAAGAACAAGACGCCTACATTAAAGATATTTCCGATGTTTTAAAAGCATCATTAGATGCTGAAGGAGTAGAATATACTATCAAAGGAAGACCGAAATCCATTTATTCGATTCGTCGTAAAATGAAAGCGCAAAACGTGAGCTACGACGAAGTTTACGATAAATTCGCCTTACGAATTGTGTACAAATCGACTTCTCACGAAGAAAAATTTATTGCGTGGAAAATATATTCAATCGTAACCGATAATTACCGACCAAGTCCGAGTAGGCTTAGGGACTGGATTTCGTCTCCAAAATCTACCGGATATGAAGCCTTGCACATAACAGTTATGGGGCCAAAAGGGCGTTGGGTCGAAATTCAAGTGCGTAGCGAACGAATGGACGAGATTGCCGAAAAAGGATATGCAGCACATTATAAATATAAAAATGGCGCTACTGAAGAAAGCGGACTAGATACTTGGTTGAACTTATTGAAAGAAGCTTTAGAAAGCCAAGAAACCAATGCAGTAGATTTTGTAGAAGATTTCAAAATGAATTTGTATTCCAAAGAAATCTTTGTCTTTACACCAAAAGGGGAAATAAAATCTTTGCCAAAAGGAGCAACTTCACTTGATTTTGCCTTTAGTATTCACTCCGCAGTTGGCATTCATACGCGAGGTACACGAGTGAACGGGAAATTAGTGCCTCTAAATTTTGAATTAAAAAGTGGAGATCAAATAGAGGTTATAACATCTCCAAACCAAAAACCAACCTCACATTGGTTGGATTATGTTACCACGGCAAGAGCAAAGAATAAAATTAAAAATGTTCTAAACGAAAACACTAAAAAAATAGCTGAAGAAGGCAAAGAATTGTTAACACGAAAATTACGTCATTTAAAAATTGCGTTTAATGAAAATACGATTAATGAATTGGTCGTTTTTTTTAAATTAAAAACCAGTTTAGACCTTTTTTACCGCATCGGTATTGGCACAATTGAGAACCAACAACTCAAAGAATACGCTTCGTTGAAGAGTAATTCAATCATGAATTTCTTCAAAAATAAAATCAAGCGAACCCCTTCACAACAACCCGATATTATTCAAAAAGATGAAATCAGTAACAATTATGATTTACTGGTTTTTGGAAGTGAACAAGACAAATTAGATTATAAACTTTCGGCCTGTTGCAATCCGATTCCTGGTGACGAAGTTTTTGGATTCGTAACCATAAATGAAGGCATTAAAGTGCACAAAAAAGATTGTCCGAATGCCATAAGTTTGCAATCCAATTATGCGTATCGTATCATTCAAGCCAAATGGATTGACTCGTCTCAACAAGAATTTAAAGCCGTTTTAGATATTACAGGAATGGACAGTTTGGGCTTAACCAATGAGCTGACAAAAGTAATTTCAAGCAACATGAATGTAAATATTCAAAGCATATCATTGAGCTCCGAAGCTGGAATTTTTCATGGTCAAGTGGCAGTAATTGTAAGAAACAATACTATTTTGAAACGCCTAATTGACAATATTAAGAAGATAGATGGAATTGATAAAATAACTCGAGTATATAAAAATTAGTTTTGAATTAATTGTACTTTAAGGGTCAAACATTTATTCATTAAAAATAAAAAATTATCTTTGCAAGATATGACACTTATATCCGTTGAAAACAGTAAAAATCAAGAAATTGTAAAACATGTTTTTACAAAATATCTTGAAGAAAAAGGACATCGAAAAACGCCTGAACGATATGCTATACTTCAGGAAATCTATGAAAACGAAGATCATTTTGACATAGAAGATTTATATGTTAAAATGAAAAATCGTAACTATCGTGTAAGTCGCGCTACTTTGTATAACACTATTGAATTGCTTTTGGATTGTGCTTTGGTTCGTAAACACCAATTTGGTCAAAATCAGGCACATTATGAAAAATCCTATTTTGACAAACAACACGACCACATTATCATGACCGATACTGGCGAAGTAATTGAGTTTTGCGACCCACGCATACAAACTATCAAAAAGACAATTGAAGAGATTTTTGATATTGAAATAACCAATCATTCACTATATTTTTACGGAAATAAAAAACAAAATAAGGACTAAGTTCTTAACTCATAACTACAAAAAAAACACAAACAACAACACAATGACTGTAGATTTATTACTAGGATTACAATGGGGAGACGAAGGCAAAGGAAAAATTGTTGACGTATTAACCTCCAAATATGATATTATTGCCCGCTTTCAAGGCGGTCCTAATGCGGGACATACTTTAGAATTTGATGGTATTAAACACGTTTTACGAACCATTCCTTCTGGGATTTTTCATAACAACTCTATAAATATTATTGGAAATGGTGTTGTAATTGACCCTGTAGTTTTTCAAAAAGAAATAGAAGGTTTGGCTAAATTCAATATCGATGTACATTCTAGGCTATTGATTTCTAGAAAAGCCCACCTTATTTTACCCACTCACCGTTTGCTAGATGCTGCCTCTGAAGCGGCCAAAGGTAAAGCCAAAATTGGCTCTACCCTCAAAGGAATTGGTCCTACTTACATGGATAAAACAGGTAGAAATGGCATTAGAGTAGGAGACATTGAACTCGAAGATTTCAAAGAGCGCTATCGTGCTTTGGCAAACAAACATGAGGAAATGATAAAATTCTATGATGTTGCCATTCAATACAATTTAGAAGAAATGGAAAATGAGTTTTTTGAAGCTATCGAAGAACTTAAAAAGCTAGAATTTATTGACAGTGAAGAATATTTGGCGCAAGCTCAAAAAGCAGGAAAATCAATTTTGTGTGAAGGTGCACAAGGTTCCTTATTAGATGTTGATTTTGGTACTTATCCTTTCGTGACTTCATCGAATACTACTGCTGCAGGTGCATGTACAGGTTTGGGTATAGCACCTAATAAAATAAAAGAAGTATATGGTATTTTTAAAGCCTACACCACTCGAGTGGGAAGTGGTCCTTTTCCAACCGAACTTTTTGACGAAGTTGGTGCGGCAATGGCACGAATTGGCAACGAATTTGGTTCTGTAACCGGAAGACAAAGACGTTGCGGATGGTTGGATTTAGTGGCCTTAAAATATGCTATCCAAATCAATGGGGTGACGCAATTGATGATGATGAAAGGCGATGTATTATCAGGGTTTGAAACGTTAAAAGTAGCCGTTGGTTATACCTATAATGGAAAAGAAATAGCGCATTTGCCTTACTCTATAGAACCCGAAAATGTAACACCTGTCTTTAAAGAATTCAAAGGATGGCAAGCCGATTTAACCGGAATGACAACCTACGACGAATTGCCGATAGAACTCAAAGCATACATCGAGTACATTGAAAAAGCTATTGAAGTGCCTATAAAAATTGTTTCAGTAGGACCCGATAGAACACAAACGATAAGAAGATAATATCTTTAAAATCAAAAAAGCCATTAGTTCAATTCTAATGGCTTTTTTTTATGTAATTTGTAACTATCCTTTTACGAATTTCATGTTATCAACAAAATTCTCCCGATAGACTTTCAAGAAGTAAATACCACTTTGAAACGATTGCATATCGATAACATCAATTACAGTTTCAGAAGTCATTATTAATAAACCATTTGCACCATAAACTTCTACTTTATTTATTTTATCCGTTGTGTCCAAATGCAACATGTCTTTTACTGGATTTGGAAACATAGAAATGGAATTTTCTTTGCCCTGCGATGAACCACAAGCACTTATAGTGGTAGTATATCCGTACATATTGCAAAGGTTTTGAATGTAAACAATTTCATTTTCATCACAGCAAATCGATTGCAGGGTTGGATTACCCGAGAATTGAATACTTCCGTTTGATTCTATGACATCATTTTTTATTGAAAGTTGGTTTAATAAATTATTTTCGCAATTAAAAATGTACAAATTAAAAAAATTGTCGGCATTGATAGTGGTCAACAAATTATTGTGTAAATCCAGAACTCTAATGTGCTTGATGGTTCCAAAATTGATTGTTGCCAATTGATTGTCATTGGCATAAACCGTTTCTAAATTAGGACAATTGCTTAAATCAAGATTTTGAATCGAACAGTTACTGACAACAAGTGTCATCAATTTGTTATTATTGCTTAAATTTAAAGCTGTTACAGGTGCCGATAAATACAGTTCGAGCAAGTTGGTTGCATCCGATAAATCGATTTGAGTAAAAGTGCCAACCAATGATAAATTTCTTAAATTGACTAAGTTATCTAAATTTATTGATGGAAAATTTACGGTGCAAGTGAGCTTTTTAAGATTAACATTACTGGACAAATTCAAATTAGAAATGCTTCCAAGTCCGGTTACAGCATTGCCCAAATAAAGTACTTCTAAATTGGTAAGTGTTGGAAAATCAAAAGTTGTAGCATTAAAAAACAACGATTCTAGCCGTTTTAAGTTGGTGAAAAATTCCAATCCAGAAAGATCATCTAATTGTGCATATCCAAGATTTAAACCATTTACCAACAAAGCTTCGGCTTGAGAAATCTCGCCATCGCTGTTTGAATCAATGCTTGGGTAAACGATAAAGATGGGAGAATTAATATCATTATAATCGATTGTAGCCGCCAATAACGCATTTTTAAAATTGGCATCAGGAAAATTGATGTTTTGCGCTCCAGCAAATTGAACTAAAAGAAGGGTTAAAAAAAGTAGTTTTATTTTCATATTGGTTGTTTTTGGTTATCAATGCTTTAGATTTACAAACATAAGAAATTAATGAATACGATTTACATAAGCTTAAAATTAATGCTTTTACAACGAAAAGGTTGTCAGTTATCAGTTATCAGATGTCGGTTATCGGTTGTCGGTTGTCTGTGATGGTATAAAACTACTATGACGGTCTGTTACTAATTGTTTATTTTTGTCCTGCTGGCGAAGAAGAACCGGAGCGTTAGCGAACTGGCGAAGCAATCACATAACGTGAGCAACAAACACGAGCAACTCATGTGATACTTCCTTCGTCAGCATGACAAACGAAACACTTTGACATTAGTAACAAATCGTTTTATTGTTTAAATAAAATCCGTGTATATCGATTGAAATCCGTGTTATCGGTGTGCTATTCCCATTTCCATTGTCATTTCCATTGTCATTTCCATTGTCATTTCCATTGCTATTGAAATTGCTATTGCTATTGCAATTGCTATTGCTATTGCCATTTTCATTGCCATTCCCATTAATACTGCTTTTTCAGAAAGCCATTGATGATAACGGTTGAAAGGATGATAAGTGCTCCGATATAAAATTCGGGGCTCATTTTTTCTTTTTCGCTAAAGACAATTACCGCTAGAATGGTGCCGTAAATAGGTTCTAAATTGATGGTGAGCATGACCGTATAAGGACTGAGAAATTTCATGACTTTTACCGATGCTGAAAAGGCATAAGCGGTACAAATGGATGATAAAATCAACAACCATAAGAAATCATTTCGGCTGATGGTGAAGAAGCTAGGCGTTAGTTTATCTGAAAAGAAAAGATAAAGGGTCAAAAAGAATAAACCACCGCCCAATTCGTAAATGGCAATAACATTGGAATTGTATTCTTTGGCATATTTACCGTTGATGACCGAGAAAAGTGCGGATAAAAAGGCAGAAATGAGTGCTAAAAAGATGCCTAATTTGTACTGGGTTTCTACATTAAAAATCACCAACAAGCCTGCTATTACTACCAATCCGAATACTAGTTCGTACCAAATAATTTTTCGTTTGTAAAAAATAGGTTCTAATAGCGATGCAAAGAATGCACCTGTTGACAAACACGCTAATGTAACCGAAATATTAGACGATTTTATGGCTTCGTAAAAGGTGAACCAATGGCATGCAATGATCACTCCCGAAAGCATAAACCCGACAAACGTTTTTAGCGGAATCTTTAAGGATTCTTTGGTGTACAACACATAAACAACCATGATTAGCAAAGCAAACAACATTCTAAACCAAACCAAATCTAAGGCTTGTAGCGAAATGAGTTTGCCCAATACGGCAGTGAACCCCCAAATAAAAACGATGAGATGAAGATGTAAATAGTTTTTTAGTTTATCGTTTTGCATTTCGTAGTAGAAAAACAGCTAATATTCCAAACAAAATATTCGGAATCCAAACGGCAATTAGTGGCGGAATACTCGATTTTTCGGCTAATACGCCAAATATTTTGTCGAAGAAAACAAACGTAAATGCCAAAGCAATTCCGATGGCTAAATTAATTCCCATTCCACCACGACGTTTCATAGAAGAAGCGGCTACAGCAATTATGGTCAAAATAAATGCCGAAACGGGAATGCTGAATTTTTTGTAAAGCACCACCAAATACACATTGATATTTGAAGAACCTCTTTTGGTTTCTTTGTCAATAAATCGACTTAGCTCGTTCATTTGCAAAGTTTCGGCAACATAAATAGTGGGTGCTAAATCTTCTAAATCAAAATTAAATACGGTGTCTTTTTTTTCTAAGGCTTCAATTTTATCACTTAAAACGCCTACTTTTCTTTTGGAATAACCAAACATAGTGTAGGTTTTAGTTCTCGGATTCCATTTGATTCTTTCGGCAACAATTTTAAAAAGTAGTTTCTCGTCTTTAAACTTTTCTAAGGAAAAATTAAATGCCACTTTAGAGGTTTCATTAAAATTGCCCACATAAATAAACTCATCACCACTGATTTGTCGAAACACATTAGAATTGTCTCGCATTTCGTTTAGTCCGTTACCAATAAGATAAGTATATCGGAAATCATTGTACACCCGACTGGCTTTTGGTGCTAGAAAAAAGCCCATAATCAAGGCAAAGAACGAAACAATAACAGCACCAATAATATAAGGGCGCATGAATCGAGTAAATGAAATTCCAGAACTTAAAATGGCAATAATTTCGGTATTGTTTGCCAATTTTGATGTAAACCATATAATGGATAAAAACAAAAAAATCGGAAACAACATATTGGTGTAATGGATCGTAAAATAAAAATAATAATTGGCAATGTCGGCAAAAGGCACCTTATTCTCAATCATTTTATTGACCTTTTCCGAAACGTCAATGACAATCCCGATGGGAATAAACAAGAGTAACATGACCACAAAATTGGACAAATATCTTTTTAGAATGTATTTATCAATTATTTTCATTTTTTTCTTAATTATTTAGCCACTGATTTCACAGATTTTCACAG
>CAIRNC010000016.1 GCA_903879875.1 uncultured Bacteroidota bacterium | reverse complement strand
TGATGATGCTTACCAAAGAGTAAATGAATTTAATAAAATCAAAAAAGACATCAAACAAATTGACTTTATGTCTTTATTTTTTTTGACATTAGCTCGAACAAAATCTAAAAAACTGAATGATTTAATTTGCCTAAGAAATTTAAGTTGTGGGCATTATCTTCATCCTAAAAAGCATTAAATGGATATTATTAATTTTACTTTATATTTGTACTCCTAAGCAACTTTTTGATGAATGTAATTCCAGAAATTATAGCAATGACTACAAAAGGCTTGTATTATTCCACTACTGATGGCAGGAGCTGGTTCAAACGGAATTAAAATGAAAGCGGTCATTGTACCGCTTTCTTTAGGAATAAATTGTCTGTTAAACAATATTGAATTAATATAGTTTGAAAAATCTAGATTCTTTTTTCAATCAAATATTTTTATATGTAAAGGATAAATTATGTAAATTTGTTTTGTATAAAATGAAAGCATCATGGAACTTATAGAAATCAACCAAAAAATAATGTTGGGTAAACCTGTCATAAAAGGAACAAGAATTACTGTGGAACACATTATTTCTTTGCTTTCTCAAGACATTAGCACTGATGAAATTTTAGCAGAATACAAAGGCTTACAAAAAGCTCACATATTAGCGTGTTTGCAATATGCCGAAAATTTATTAGAAAAAACAACTACTTTCGACTTAGATAAAATAGCTTCCTAAATGCGTTTTTTAGTTGATGAATGTGTCGGCACAAGCGTTTCAGCCTTTTTGAAATCAGAAAATCATGTTATTTTTTGTGTCTTTGATGAATTTCGTGGCGCAACTGACGAGCAATTACTCCAAAAATGTTTCGATGAAAACTACATTCTAATTACGTCAGACAAAGATTTTGGAGAAATGATTTATAAAAACAAAAAAGAGCATAAAGGCATCCTATTACTTCGATGTACTCCTAACAATTTCAAACAAAAAATCATTGTTCTCACTAAATTATTTTTAAATTATGCTGATAAATTAGAATCCAATTTTGTGGTCGTCAGTAACGAAAATGTAAGAATTATAAAACCTTAATCATTGCTTAATCCAAAGATATCTCAATAAAACTACTCCTGAAAAATACATAAATAAGTCTAAAACCAATAGATATAGCAAGAGAATTAAGCAATTCCTATTCATAATAATTTTAGCTCAATATAAATCTCCTCACCACCTCAGCAACGCCGTGGTCGTTATTAGAAGCGACAATGACATCTCCTTTGTCTTTTAAATCGGGGGTTACATTAGCTACCCAAACGCCTAAACCCGCATATTCTATCATGGTCAAATCATTTCCTGCATTTCCGATAGCGATGATTTCACTTTGGTGAATATTCAGTTTTTCGGCTAGAAATTTGACGCTGGCGCCTTTGTCAACTCCGTTTGGTGCGGCTTCGAGGAAAAAGGGTTTTGACATACAAATACTCAAATCAGGCATTGCTGCTTTCAATATACTTTCAACACTTTTTAGATAGCTTGGCTCTTCTAATAAAAGACATTTTACAGCCGATGTGGTTACTGCTTCTTTAAAATTGGGAACTATAATGTGCTCCAAACCCGTGATACTACTTTCTATATCAATATATTCCGAGTTGGTTTCACTGATAATTTGACCGTTCAAATAAGTAATAATATGTGTGTTGTGTTGTCGACTAAAATCATACAACGCATGCACTTGCTCCTTGGTCAATGCGTGTTCAAAAAGGACTTTATCCTCTTTTAAGTCGGTTATTGTAGACCCGTTAAAAGAAATCATAAAGGAATTATGGACATCACATTGCAATTCTTTGGCATAATCCATCATGGCCGATGTGGGTCTGCCAGAAGCTAAGACCACATAAACACCTAATTCCTGAGCTTTGAACAACATTTCTTTATTCTCAGGCGATATTTTATGATCATCCGTCAACAAGGTGTCGTCAAGATCTATAACTAGCATTTTATATTTCATGATTGCAAATGGAGTTGGATGGTAATTTTGAATTATTAGATAAAAACTGCATCAATTCAACTGCTCTTGAAAGAGATCCAACATAAATTGAGGCGATAACATTCGCGTTGGCGATTGTTCCATGGCTTTCAGAATACGTTTCATGGCAAACGGGTTTAAGCCCATGTTGATTCCAATTTCATGAATTTTTACTTGTTCTTTTTCGTGCAAAACGCCATCAATGTTCATCAATAAAGCCAAACGGTAAAACTGATTGATGCGCTCCATCTCCGACGGAATTACTTTTTTAGGTAATTCTTGATGAAATAAATCATCAAAAGTGGTTTTGTCGATTCGCAATTCGCAAGCGACAAGCGCTAAAAAGTCATATTCACGTTGATGCAATTGTCCGTCAACTATAGCAAAAGCAATCATTTCTGATAATAAATTAATCTTTTCTTCGTGTGTATGCATCAATTGTTTATTTTTAGCTAAAATATTATTTTTAAACGAATACACAAAATTTCAACCATGAATCATTCTTTAGTTATTCTATTTGTTTTGTTCTTTTCAAAACCTTTCTTATTTGCGCAGCAAAGCACGGCTTCTAAACAAGTTTCTACTTTTATGTTGGAAGCACCTCAACTTAAAACCAGTAAGAAAATCTGGGTCTATTTGCCTCTCGATTATGGTTTGAGTCACAAAAAATATCCAGTCATTTACATGCACGATGCCCAAAACTTGTTTGATGCAAAAACGTCTTATGTTGGCGAATGGAATGTTGATGAAACCTTAGATAGCCTAAAAGCTAAAGTGATAGTCATCGGAATTGAACACGGAAACGAGAAACGTTTGGAAGAATTAACGCCTTATAAAAACGAAAAATATGGTGGTGGCAATGCCGACAATTACCTCGATTTTATTGTGAAAAACTTAAAACCACACGTAGATTCGCTTTATAGAACCAAGCCCGACCTAAAAAACACAGCCATCTTCGGAAGTTCGCTTGGCGGATTGGTTTCGTATTATGCAGTTTTAAAATACCCTACTGTTTTTGGTAAAGCCGGCGTGTTTTCTCCCTCTTTTTGGTTTACCAAAGACATTTATGATTTGACGGAAAAAGCACCAAAAATGACTGCGAAAATCTATTTTCTATGTGGCGATAGTGAAAGTGACGATATGGTCAACGACTTGAACAAAATGACGAAATTAGTGGATGAAAACCGTTGTTATTGCTTGCATCTTTCCAAAAAAAGTATTGTGAAAGGCGGCAAACATAACGAAAAATTGTGGCGGGAAAATTTTGCAAAAGCCTTTTTATGGTTGATGAATTAATTACCTTTGTCCAAATTCCCATTTTTGTATGAAGATTGATATTTCTAAGTTAGATCCAAAGAAAAATATAATTATAAAAGGCGCTCAAGTTCACAATTTAAAAAACTTGGATGTCGCTATTCCTCGAAATAAATTAGTCGTAATTACGGGACTTTCGGGTTCTGGAAAATCGAGTTTGGCTTTTGACACTTTGTATGCCGAAGGACAACGACGATATGTCGAAAGTTTGTCGTCGTATGCACGTCAATTTCTTGGAAGACTCGATAAACCAAAAGTAGAATATATTAAAGGAATAGCGCCTGCGATTGCCATTGAACAAAAAGTAAATACTACTAATGCCCGTTCAACGGTAGGTACTTCCACCGAAATTTACGATTACTTGAAGTTGCTTTACGCTCGAATTGGGAAAACTTTTTCGCCAGTTTCAGGACAAGAAGTTAAAAAAAACACCGTAACCGATGTAGTCAATCAAGTAAAAACCTTTGAATTGGACAGCAAATGGTTGCTTCTGTCACCAATCGTTTTAGAAAAAGATAGAAAAATCGAAGACAAACTGAATGCACTCTTGCAACAGGGTTTTGCTCGAATTTTAGTCAACAACGAAATGGTTCGATTAGATGATATTTCGAAAGTGAAATTTGCCAAAAAAGAAGTGTTGCTTATCATCGATAGAATTGTTGTAAAAGACGAAGAAGATTTTTACAATCGCTTGTCAGATGCCGTGCAAACCGCTTTTTTTGAAGGCAAAGGCGATTGTTTTTTACAAGATTTAGATACTCAAAAAAGGTTTTCGTATAGCAATAATTTTGAGTTAGACGGCATTACTTTTCTTGAACCCAACGTGCATTTGTTTAGTTTTAATAATCCTTATGGTGCTTGCCCCGTATGTGAAGGCTACGGAAATGTAATTGGCATCGATGAAGAATTGGTGGTACCGAATACCGCTTTGTCAATTTATGAAAATGCTATTTTTGCGTGGCGAGGCGAAAGCATGAGTTGGTATCGTGATGAGTTGGTCAACAGTGCTTACTTGTTTGATTTCCCAATTCACAAACCCTATTATCAACTTTCTGAAGCAAACAAAGACTTGCTTTGGAAAGGCAACAAACATTTTACAGGCTTAAATAAATTTTTTAAAGAGATAGAAGTAAAGAATTATAAAATTCAAAATCGAGTAATGCTTTCACGCTATCGTGGCAAAACCAAATGCCATGCTTGTAAAGGAAAACGCTTGAGATTAGAAGCTTCTTATATTAAAATTGAAGGGAAAACCATTTCTGATTTGGTGGATTTGCCCATCAAAAAACTGACTGCTTTTTTTGATGGTTTACAGCTTTCGGAATTCGACCAAAAAGTTGCCAAGCGTTTGTTGTTAGAAATCAATAACCGTTTGCGTTTTCTTGTAGATGTAGGTTTGGATTATTTGACTTTAAACAGAAATTCAGCCACACTTTCCGGTGGAGAGTCGCAACGTATCAATTTGGCGACTTCGTTAGGAAGTAGTTTGGTTGGTTCGATGTATATACTAGATGAACCTAGTATTGGTTTGCATCCAAAAGACACCGAAAGATTAATAAAAGTGCTGCTTTCTTTACGCGATTTGGGCAACACCGTTATTGTGGTGGAGCACGACGAAGATATCATGAAAGCCGCCGATATGATTATTGATATTGGTCCTGAAGCGGGTACGCATGGTGGCGAATTAGTGGCGCAAGGCACTTACGACGAAATTCTAAAGTCGACCTCATTGACCGCACAATACCTCAACGGCGATTTAGAAATTCAAGTACCGAAAACCCGAAGAAAATGGGCAAACTACATTGAGATTCTAGGCGCTCGTGAAAATAATTTACAAAATGTAGATGTCAAATTTCCATTGGAAACTTTAACTGTCATAACAGGAGTTTCTGGTAGTGGAAAAAGTACTTTGGTAAAGAAAATTCTATTTCCTGCCATCCAAAAAAAGTTAGACGGTGTGGGAGAAAAAGCAGGTCAGTTCACTGAAATGCGAGGCTATTATCACAAAATTCAACATATTGAATATGTGGACCAAAACCCAATTGGGCGGAGTTCGCGTTCGAATCCAGTAACTTATATCAAGGCTTACGACGATATTCGAGATTTGTATGCCAAAGAAAAATTATCCAAAATAAGAGGCTATCAAGCCAAACATTTCTCTTTTAACGTGGACGGAGGTCGTTGCGAAACCTGTAAAGGCGAAGGTTCGATTAATGTAGAAATGGTTTTTATGGCCGATGTTTCTTTGCCTTGTGAAACCTGCAACGGCAAACGATTCAAAAAAGAAGTGCTCGAAGTACAATTTGAAGGCAAGAATATTGATAACATCTTAACGATGACTATTGATGATGCTTTGGCTTTCTTTACGGCTACTAAACAAACTAAAATTGCACAAAAATTGCAACCACTACAAGATGTTGGTTTGGGCTATGTGCAATTGGGGCAATCCTCTTCTACCCTTTCTGGTGGTGAAGCACAACGTATTAAACTGGCTTCGTTTCTGGTAAAAGGAAGTACGAAAGAGAAAGCGCTATTTGTTTTTGACGAACCAACTACGGGTTTGCATTTCCATGATATCAAAAAATTATTGACCTCCTTTGATGCGCTAATAGACAAAGGCCATTCCATTCTAGTGATAGAACACAACCTCGATTTAATAAAATGTGCCGATTGGATTATCGATTTAGGCCCCGAAGGTGGTGAAAATGGAGGTCAGTTGCTCGCTGTTGGTACACCCGAAGAAATTGTGAAAAACAAAGCTTCGATTACCGGAAAATATTTAAAGGAGAAACTGTGAACTGATTTTTGATTAAAGTCAAATAAATCCCTCTATATCCATTTCGGAGGTTTTAAGGACATGTACAAATCCTACCCTGACCATTTCGGCAGAAATAAAGATAGGTTAGGATATTAATTTCAACTGAAGCGATGCAGCTTTAGTATTTCATTTTCATTATATTATTACACCAAAAAGTCCCACATCATTTTAAATCAATTTGATAATGCAAACCAAATTTTACATTTCGGTAAGGAATATCTACAATTCAGTAATTATAAATTTCAAAACAAATCCAATCCGTATAAATTTGTACTATATTTAATATCCATTTAAAAAATAATAAAAATGAAAAAAGTAATTTTAGGTTTAGTAATTTTGATTTCAGGTTTTGTAAGCGCTCAAACAGTAACATTAACCGTAAACACATCGGGTTTTAAAAACAATAATGGACAAGTAAAAATAGGCTTGTACAACGAGGAAGGTAAATTTTTGAAAGAAGTCTTTCAAGGGACTTCATCAGAAATTAAAAATTTGAAAGCTACAGTACAATTCAAAGATATTCCAGTGGGTACTTATGCTGTTTCTATCTTTCACGACGAAGATAATGACGGCAAGTTGAAAACAGGCATGTTTGGAATTCCAAAAGAAGACACGGCATGCTCTAACAATGCAAAAGGAAAAATGGGGCCACCACAATATGCCGATGCTAAATTTACAATTACAAAAGACACGCTAATAGAAGTAACTTTAAACAACTAAAACTAGAATAAAATGATAAAAATTGCCACTTCAATAGCCTTATTTGTTTGCAGCTTTTTGGCTGCACAAACCCAGTACGAACAAGGAATGACCAAAGCGCTTGGACTTTGGCAGGAAGGAAAAATAACCGAATCAACCGCTATTTTTGAAAGAATTGCTTCTGTAGAAAAAGACAACTGGTTACCGAATTACTATATTGCATTAATGAATTCAACTACTGCAATAGGCATGCAAGACAAAGATAAAATGACAGCCATGGTCAATAAAGCCCAAACTGCATTGGATATCGAAATCATAAAAACACCTAACAATCCCGAATTATTAGTGGTTCAAGCATTGATTCACACCGTTTGGTTGGTTTCTGACCCAATGACAAATGGAGTAAAGTTGTCTCCTAAAATCATGGAATTGTATGAAAAAGCAGCTAAAATTGCTCCAGAAAACCCAAGAGTGGTGCTCTCTAAAGCCGAATTTGAAATTGGAGGTGCCTCCTTTTGGGGAAAAGACACTAAGCCAATGTGTGATGAAATTCGTCGTTCTATAAAACTTTTTGAAAACGAAAAATTGGCTACACCATTTTCTCCAAAATGGGGAAGAGAACGCGTTGATGAATTGTTGAAAAATTGCAAGTAAAAGAATTGACTTCCAAATTGTAAAAATCGGATTGGTAAAAAATAAAACAAAATATGACTCGTTTAATTAAGCAAATTCCAAGAGCGTTACTTATTAGTTGCATCATTTTTATGGTGTTTCTTGTAATCGATCTTTTAAACGAAGAACGCTTTAATTCGTTCTACTCTTTTTGGAATTATATTGGAAATTACGTAACTAAACATTTATTGTATTGCTTGTTTTATAGTTTGAGTTTGTATTTT
>CAIRNC010000015.1 GCA_903879875.1 uncultured Bacteroidota bacterium | reverse complement strand
CTGGTGCAGCCGTATTTTTAGTAAAAGAAAAATCTGAATAATGAATACAAAAGCATTTATATTTGACTTAGATGGCGTTATTGTTGACACGGCTAAATACCATTATTTAGCTTGGCAAAAAATAGCCAATCGTTTAGGAATTGAGTTCACACCCGAACATAACGAACAACTAAAAGGCGTTTCAAGAGTACGTTCTCTTGATATTATTTTAGAATTAGGAAACATAAAAGCCTCACAAGAGGACAAAAACAGTTGGTTGATTCAAAAAAATGAAGACTATTTGTCCTATTTAGTAGATATGGACGAAAATGAAATTTTACCAGGTGTTTTGCCTATTTTAAAATTTTTGAAAGAGAACAATCAACTAATTGCCTTGGGTTCGGCAAGTAAAAATGCCCGTCCCATTCTTGAAAAAACAGGAACATTGAAATATTTCGACGCTATCGTTGACGGAAACGATGTTTCAAACGCTAAACCCGATCCAGAAGTTTTCTTGATTGCTGCAAAATTACTGGGCAAAAATCCTGAAGATTCAATTGTTTTTGAAGATTCTGTAGCTGGAGTTCAAGCTGCAAATATTGGCGGAATGATTAGTGTCGGCATTGGTGAAACAACAACATTACACGAAGCAAAATACATATTTAAAGATTTTACATTTATCGATGTTTCCTTTATTGAAGCTTTAATAAATTAGATAATATATGTTTGATAATGATTTAACTAAATAAATTATCTAATTAAATTCTTAACATAATAAATTGATTCAGCAATTATCTCATTTTCAAATTGCCGAATTTTCAAATTAAAAAAAAATGAACCAAGATTATATTAAGCCAGACAACTGGTCTATCATTGAAGAAGGATTTGATGTAGAAAGCGTAAAATCGTCTGAAAGTCTTTTCAGCATTGGTAACGGCGCTATGGGACAACGCGCAAATTTTGAAGAAAATTACTCGGGAGAAACGTTCCAAGGAAGTTATATTGCAGGTATTTATTATCCTGATAAAACCAAAGTAGGCTGGTGGAAAAACGGTTATCCTAAATATTTTGCCAAAGTTTTAAATGCTCCAAATTGGATTGGAATTGACATCGAAATTAACGGTGAAAACCTGGACTTGAATGCTTGTGCCAAAGTAGAAAACTTCCGCCGTGAGTTGAATATGAAAGAAGGCTGGTACAACCGTTCATTTGAAGCCACTTTGCAAAACGGAGTAGCAATTGCCGTAAATGTACGCCGATTTCTATGTATGAATTTAGACGAAGTGGGTATTATCAATTATGAAATTACACCTTTAAATCAGGACATAAAACTGATTTACAAACCCTATATAGATGCGGGTGTAACTAATGAAGATGCCAATTGGGAAGAAAAATTTTGGGAACCGCTAGAAACAAAACATACGGAAAACGAGGCTTATGTAACAGCTCAAACGTTCAAAACCCATTTTGTGGTGACCACTTTTATGCAAAACAGCATATTGTTGAACGGCAAAAATTTGAATATAAATCCTTCAAATAAGGTGTCGGACAAAGAAAAAGCACAATTTACTTATGAAGTAGCTGTAGCAAAAGGACAAACGGCTGCTATTCAAAAAATAGCTGGATATACGGTTTCATTGAATCACGAAAACACACAATTCGCTGCCGAAAATGTTATAAAAGTAGCTTTAGCAAAAGGATACGAACAATTATTGTCAGAACAAATCAGTGAATGGGCAAAAATATGGGAAATGTCAGACATAACTATCGATGGCGATGTGAAAGCGCAACAAGGTATTCGTTTTAATATTTTTCAATTGAATCAGACTTATTCAGGTAAAGATTCTCGATTGAATATTGGTCCAAAAGGTTTCACTGGCGAAAAATATGGTGGTTCTACTTATTGGGACACCGAAGCCTATTGTATTCCATTTTATATGGCGACCAAAGACCAACAGGTAGCACGTAATTTATTGACGTATCGTTTCAATCAATTGGACAAAGCGATTGAAAATGCAAAAGACAATCTAGGTTTTAAAAATGGCGCGGCTTTGTATCCAATGGTTACCATGAATGGCGAAGAATGTCATAACGAATGGGAAATTACTCACGAAGAAATTCATAGAAATGGCGCTATTGCTTTTGCTATTTTCAACTACTATCGTTTCACTGGTGATTACTCTTATATTCCAGAAAAAGGGTTAGAAGTGCTAATTGGAATTGCCCGTTTTTGGCATCAAAGAGCCTCTTTTTCGACCAACAAAAACCAATATATGATTCTTGGCGTAACGGGACCTAATGAATATGAAAACAATGTAAACAATAATTTTTATACCAATTATATTGCAAAATGGTGTATTGATTACGCGCACGAACAAATTCAAAAAGTATCGTTAGAATATCCAACAGATCACAAACGCATTATCGAAAAAGTAAAATTATCTGATGCCGAATTACAAGATTGGAAAAAAGTTTCTGGAAATATGTATTTCCCATATTCAGAAGAACTAGGAATCTATTTACAACAAGACGGTTTCTTGGATAAAGATTTAGTAAAAGTGGCCGATTTAGACAAAACACAACGACCAATCAATCAAAAATGGTCTTGGGATAGAGTATTACGTTCGCCATACATCAAACAAGCCGATACTTTACAAGGGTTTTATTTCTTCGAAGATCATTTCACTACAGCCCAATTAGAAAAACATTTTGATTTTTACGAACCATTTACTGTTCATGAAAGCTCATTGTCCCCTTGTGTGCATTCCATACAAGCTGCAAAATTGGATAAAATGGACATGGCCTACACTTTCTATTTAAGAACTTCTCGATTGGATCTTGATGATTATAACAAAGAGGTTGAAGAAGGTTGTCACATCACTTCGATGGCGGGAACTTGGATGAGTATTGTGGAAGGTTTTGGTGGAATGCGTGTGAAAAATGACGCACTACATTTTGCTCCAAAAATTCCAAAAGAATGGGAAGGCTATTCGTTTAAAATTAATTTCAGACACCAGATTTTGAAAGTGGTAATTAATCATAAAGAAACACAATTCTCGCTTGAAGGAACTAAAGAATTGACGGTTTTTGTTAACGGCAAAGCTGTTATGGTGGAACCCAATAGTTTAGTTACGGTTTAAGATTCTACCATTAAGAAGTTAAGGTTTAACAGTAAGAAATATTAAGTTAAACCTTAATTTTTTATAAATTCTATAAAAAGATTTTTATGGAAAATCCTTTGACAAAAAAACAAGTAACCCAATTAAGTTATTCAATAGTTGGTTGTGCAATTACTGTACATAAAACACTTGGCCCAGGATTACTTGAAAGTGTTTATGAAAAGTGTCTAAAAGAAGAATTAGAATTTAACGGTTTTAAAGTTGAAAGTCAAAAGAAAGTTAAATTACATTATAGAGGAATACAAATAGATACCGAATTAAGATTGGATTTAATAGTGAATGACATCATTATTGTTGAAATTAAATCCGTTGAAAATTTACTTCCTGTTCACGAAGCACAATTATTAACCTATATGAGTTTGCTTGAAAAACCTCAGGGATTACTAATTAATTTTTATACCTATAATATAACGAAAACTGTAAAACCTTTAGTAAATAAATTTTTTAAAAATCTTAATGAAACTTAATGAAAAATCTTAACTCCTTAATGGTAAAATTCTTTTTTCTTCTTCTTTCGTCAACAATGTTCGCACAAATCGAACGTGTGGAACCTCCCTTCTGGTATGCCGGAATGCACAACCCAGAGTTGCAAATTATGTTTTACGGGAAAAATATTGCTCAAAACGACGTTACTGTTTCAAACAATATTGTAATCAAAAACATTCAAAAAACGGAGAATCCCAATTACATTTTCGTAACAATAGACACCAAAAATAGTGTTGCTCAAGATTTAGTTTTTTCTTTTTCTAAAAACAAAAAAGTCGTTTTTACTCAAAATTATTCTTTAAAACAAAGAAGAGAAAATTCAGCTTTACGCAAAAGTTACGATGCTTCAGATATGATTTATCTCATAATGTCTGACCGATTTGCTAACGGAAATCCAGACAATGATTCTGATAAAATTTTAACAGAAAAAGGAGATAGAAATAATCCTAACGGAAGACATGGTGGTGATATTCAAGGAATAATTAATCATTTGGATTATATTGCAGCACTTGGTGCAACTGCGCTTTGGCCAACCCCACTTTGTGAAGACAATGACAAGCGAGGTTCTTATCATACCTACGGACAATCCGATGTATATAAAATTGATCCGAGATTTGGAACCAATGAAGAATACTTAAAACTAT
>CAIRNC010000014.1 GCA_903879875.1 uncultured Bacteroidota bacterium | reverse complement strand
TTGCCAAATAAGCAGAACCGTATCCGCCATCAAAACTGGTCACATCAGCATCGGTTTGTTTGAAAATCGCGTGTTCTTTACTGGCCAAAGTCATATCGCAAACCACATGCAGACTGTGTCCACCGCCTACAGCCCAGCCAGGAACAACAGCAATAACTACTTTTGGCATAAAACGAATTAATCGTTGCACTTCTAAAATATTTAATCGGTGCTGTCCGTCATCGCCTACGTAACCTTGATGACCACGAGCATTTTGATCACCACCACTACAAAACGAATAGATACCATCTTTGGTCGATGGTCCTTCTGCCGAAAGTAAAACAACGCCTATGGAAGTGTCTTCTTGTGCATCATAAAAAGCTTGATACAATTCGCTCGTCGTTTTTGGACGAAAAGCATTTCTTACATTCGGACGATTGAAAGCAATTCGAGCTACACCATTGCATTTTTTATAAGTTATATCTTCAAATTCTTTTACGGTTTTCCAGTTTATTTCTGACATTTTATACTATTTTAGCGTAAAAATAAACCATTTTTTAGATTTTAATATCATAACAAACTATAAATACAAATGAAAAATACATTTTTAATGCTAGCTTTTCTTTTGGCTTCGTTAGGTTTACAAGCTCAAAAGTATGAATTTCAAACTGTTAAGGATATAACGGCTACGCCAGTGATTTCTCAAGATCAAACAGGAACTTGTTGGAGTTTTTCAACAACTTCGTTTCTAGAAGCTGAAATTATTCGAATAAACGGCAAAGCTATTGACTTGTCTGAAATGTATAATGTAAGACAGACTTACACTAAAAAAGCCTGGAATTATGTAATGCGACAAGGTAAAGCACAATTTGGAGAAGGCGGTTTGGCTCATGATGTTATCAATAGCGCCTCCGATTTTGGGTTGGTTCCCGAAACGGCTTTTACAGGTTTAACCAACAATGCTACCCAACACAATCATGCAAAAATGCTGGAAAAATTAGAGAGCTTACTAAAATCGTATGCAGACCCAACAAAAAAATTAGAACCGAATTGGCAATCTGAAGTAGCTAAAATACTTGATGAGTCGCTTGGTAAAGCAGTTACTGAATTTACCTATGATGGAAAAAAATATACACCGAAAAGCTTTTTAGCCATGACCCATTTGAATCTAAATGAGTATGTTACCATTACTTCTTTTACCAATGAACCTTTCTATAAACCATTTATTTTGTCCATTCCAGATAATTTTGCCAATGGTAGCTTGTACAACTTACCTTTAGATGAATTTATTCAAAACATTGACAATGCTTTGGAAAATGGTTATACACTTTCATTGGATGCAGATGTTAGTGAGAGCACATTTTCTTCTAAAAATGGGGTTGCCGTAATTCCAAATGATGCTAGAGATGCAACCAGTATTCTTACAGAAATTAAACCGGAGAAAAATATTACACCCGCTTTTCGTCAAGCTGAATTCGAGAATTTTGACACCACCGACGACCATTTGATGCACATTGTTGGCAAAATGAAAGACCAAAAAGGGAATATTTACTATAAAGTTAAAAATTCTTGGGGTACTAATACTTCTAGTGTTGCCAATGGTGGATTTGTTTATATGAGTGTTTCTTATATTCGCTTAAAAGCGATATCGGTTTTGCTTAATAAAAAAGGATTGTTAGCTAAAACTAAAATTGATTTGGGACTTTAATTTTACAAAATAAATGCCAATAGCAACAAACTTTAAGTCCGTTTATAGCAAAGAATGGGAAATAAATTTCACACAATGCACACCCAATGGCTATTTAAAATATACCGATTTGTGTAATATTTTGCAACTCACTGCGGCGGCGCATTCTGAAATGGGAGGCATCAGTTTTAGTGATATGCAACTACATCATCAAGCTTGGGTTTTGAGTCGAATGCGTGTAGAAATTGCACAAATGCCAAAATGGAAAGATACGGTAACGGTGAAAACTTGGATTAATTCATTAGAGAATTCACGTTCGGTTCGGGCATTAGAAGTTTATGTTAATAATGTCAAATTGGTTGGTTGCGAAACCTTTTGGGCTGTTTTTAATACTGAAAGTAGACGTCCAGAGGCTTTGGCATTGCCTTATGATCATTTCAAACTATTTCCAGAAATGAAAGCTACTGAAATTCCGTTTTCAAAAATAAACATTAAAGCAGATAAGGAAATGGTTTTTGAACGAACTGTAGTTTTATCTGATTTAGACATTGTAAACCATGTAAACAATGTGAAATATTTAGAATGGTGCTTGGATTTTGCAGATGAAAAAATTATTTTAAAACAACAAATCAAAAGTTTTGAGATGAATTTTTTAAAAGAATTGAACCTTAAAGACCAAGTCGAGGTCCACGAAAACATAAATAAATCGACTCTTATTTTTAGTATTACAAAAGAGGAAAAAACGTGTTTTGCATTACAGCTGGAATTAAAGCCATAAAAAAAAGCTCCGATTTCTCGAAGCTTTTCTGGTTTATTTAGCAGGTGCATTTTTCATTACTAATCGAAAACCTAAACCGTGGATGTTAAGAATTTCAACATCTTTATCTAATTTTAGATATTTTCTTAATTTAGCAATATACACATCCATACTTCTAGAAGTGAAATAGTTATCGTCTCTCCATATTTTAGTCAAAGCCAATTCTCTAGGCATTAAGTCATTTTCATGAAGGGCTAACATTTTTAACAATTCGTTTTCTTTTGGAGACAATTTGATTGGTTCTTCATTTTTGAAAGTCAAGAAACGCAATTTAGAATTCAAATGAAATTGACCAATTTCAAATTCAAATTTGGTAAAATCATTTTTTGTTTCAGATGCTTTGCGTTGCATGATTGCTTTAATTTTCATCAAAAGCACTTCGGAATCAAAAGGTTTATTCAAATAATCATCAGCACCAACTTTATATCCTTTCAACACATCTTCTTTCATTGATTTTGCGGTTAAGAACACAATTGGCACTTCTTTATTTTTTTCTCTTATTTCTTTTGCAAGAGTATAACCGTCTTTATAAGGCATCATGACATCCAAAATACACAAATCGAAAATGTCTTTTTTGAATTTTTCAAAACCTTCCATACCATTTTTCGCTAAAGTAACTTCATAATCATTTAAGATTAAATAATCTTTAAGGATTGAACCAAAATTTGGATCGTCTTCAACTAAAAGAATTTTTTTGTTTTCTGTTTCCATAATTTAATTTATTAATGGTAATTTTATTATAAAGGTACTACCCTTTCCTTTTTCACTTTCGACACTTATTTGACCATTGTGGTCCTCAATTATTCTCTTAACATACGCAAGCCCTAAACCATGTCCTTTAACGTTATGAATATCGCCTGTATGTTCTCTATAAAACTTTTCAAAAATTCTTTTTTGAGCTGTTTTTCCCATTCCAGCGCCTTGATCTTGTATTTTAATGATGACAAAATCTTTAATATTTTCTGTATATAAATCAATAATTGGCGCTTCTGGCGAATATTTAATTGCGTTATCCAACACGTTGACTATTACATTTGTAAAATGCACTTCACTTAACAAAACCGATGTTCTAGTGGCTTTAAAATGAGTCTTAATACTTCCATTTCTATTTTCGATTATCAATCGAACATGTTCCATAGCATTATTTATAATTTCAATAATATCAGTAGCTTCTTTACTAATGTCGAGCTCTCTTTTTTCTAATTTTGATATTCTTAAAACATTTTCAACTTGTGCATGCATTCGTTTATTTTCATCTTTAATCATTTGAACGTAGCGAAGCACTTTATCTTTATCGTCAATTATTTTAGGATTTTTAATAGCATCCAAAGCTAAATTTATTGTTGCAATTGGTGTTTTAAATTCATGTGTCATGTTATTTATAAAATCCGTTTTGATTTCAGAAATTTGACGTTGACGAATCAATTGATTTAAAGCACTACTATACGCAATAATAATTATTAACGTAAAAATGATTGATAATGTTGTAATACCAACCAATTCCGAAAATAAAAACTTTTTCTTTTCAGGAAAACTAATCAATAATTGATACTTACTATTTCCTTCATTATCTGTGAAAATAGGGATATAATAAGTTGCATTTTTGTCAAATTTAAATTTATCAGAACGTATTTTTGTAGCTAAACCGTTATTGTAAATTCCAAACTCAAAAGGTGTTTCAACATCAGCTTGTTTTAATTCATGCTGCAACATTTTTTGAAGCTCTTCTTTAGAAATTCGTTCGTTTAACGACTTGTTTTCTACAATATCTTTGAAAAAAATTTCAAACTGAGCTTTATCAAGCAATTCAATATTTCCTGATTTTTTTATAGTAACATCTGGTTTAACATTGTTTTGAACTTGTGATTTATCAATTGAATTTCCGGAATAAATTTCTGTTTTTCTGTTTGAAACAAAACTTTTTCCAGTAATTGAATCTTTTTTCTTGCCAAAGAACGAAAGGTTAATGTTGTAATCTTCTGAAATTATGCTATTTGAATATATTATGGTTTCATTAGTAACCCTATTTTTCTGAACTAAAACAAAATCTAACAATTGGCTTTTTAAAGGATCCTTACCAATACTATCTTTTAATACATTGTATTGACTTAAAATGTTAAAAGTTTCTTGCTGTTTTAAGTTCTCCGCAACATTGCCCAAAACTTGTTTGACATGATATTTAAACTGTTCGTCATTATCTTTCAATGATGTATTTATTAAATACAGCTGAACTAGTATAATTCCAATTAAGGAAAGACTCATTAAAAAAACAAGTAATTTAAATAATGTCTTATTCATCACTACAAATTTAACATTTTAACATTTGTGTTGTCAATACATTAACCAAATATTAACATTTCAAGCCAGCTTTATTAATTCAATAATTGATTATAGATATTTTTCACTTGTTTTGTAAGTGATTGTAAATTATCATTATGAATAACAAAGTTGCTTTTGGCTATTTTAATATCATCCGATATTTGATTGTTAATTCTATTCAGAACTGCCTCATTATCTATTTTATCCCTTTCAATAACTCTTTGAATCCGAATTGCTAAAGGAGCTGTAACGGTAATAATTGAGTCAAAATTCATTTCACTTCCCGTTTCAAATAATAAAGCCGTTTCTTTTATAACAATTGGAGCCGATTTATTTTCAATAAGCCACTTATCAAAATGTGATTTAACTTTAGGATGTACAATTTTATTTAATTCTTGTAATTTTTCTTTATCATTAAATACAATCTTGGCTAGTATTTGTCGGTTTAATTTAGCATTATCAAAAATTTCATTACCAAAAACAGTTTTTATATTTTCTATAACATCAGGCAATTCCATTATTTTTTTAGCTTCTTCATCAGCAATATAAATAGGAATTCCAAAGGATTCAAATTGTCTTGCTACAGTTGTTTTTCCACTGCCAATTCCTCCAGTAAGTCCAATAATTTTGGTCATTTTTAATTATTTAAAAAATAATTCAGGAAACACTTTTTTAGGATCATTTTTTAGAACTTGTACTAAAATATAGGATTTTAAAAATCCCATTCCGTATCCGTAAAATTGTTTCCAAACAGCTATTACAGCTAAATATCCGATTATAATGCTTCTGTTTTGAATTGTTCCCACAACAAATATTAGAATAAAATACAAAAAATAACATTTTAACAATAAATCTTCAGCAAAAATTAAGCTAATAAGAGAAAGAAAGAATCCAAGGATAAAAACCGTTGGAAAAAAATAAGTTAACTTGTTATATTCTGGATACCAACTGTTTAATATAGGTCTTGCTTTTCCAAATTTTGTTACTTGAATTGTGAATTTTTCCCAATCAATTCTTCTTTTATGATATACAAATGCTTTAGAGAAAAGTTTAGTTTCAAAGCCTAATTTCCACAATCGAATTGTTAAATCGGGGTCTTCTCCTGGGTGAATATTACCAAATCCGTTTGATGCTTCAAATGCTTTTTTAGATATCCCCATGTTAAAACTTCTTGGCTGAAACTTGTCTATTTTTTCCGATCCACCACGAATTCCTCCAGTTGTAAGAAATGAAGTCATGGCAAAATTTATAGCCTTTTGTGTAGAAGAAAAACTTTTTAAAGCACGATCTGGACCTCCAAAACAATCTACATAATTATTTTTTAATGCTGTTTCTACTTCGGATAAATATTGTTTAGGAATTATACAATCAGAATCAAAAATGATAAAGTAGTCTCCTCTTGCTTTTTTCATACCATAATTTCTAGAAGCTCCAGGTCCAGAATTGTCTTTGAAATAATAAGATATTTTTAGTTTGGACTTGTATTTTTCAATAACATTTTCACATCTTATTGTTGAGCCATCTTCAACAATTACAATCTCAAATTCTTCATTATAGGTTGTTTGTGATACACTTTCTAAAAGTTCGTGTATTTCTTCCGGTCGATTGTACACAGGTATTATTAAAGAGAAGTACATATAAATACATTTTTTAACAAATATAGTTATAAAAAAAAAGCCACCAATAAAGGTGGCTTTAAAAAAAATTTAAAAGTTACAAAACTATTGTTTCATCACTTTGATAGTTTTTACTTGATTGTCTGCAGTAATTTTAACCATATAAGTTCCCTCAGATAATTTTGACATATCGATTTGACTTTGATTAGCATTTACAGTTTTAACAATTACTTCTTGACCTAATAAATTGTAAACAGCAACATTAGTAATGTTTTTGCTATAAGATAAATTTAAAACATCTTTAACTGGATTTGGATAATAGCTAAATGAATTGTGATTGAACGTATCATTAGCTAATGACGCATCGTAAGCAGCAATATTAAATTGGTTGCTCCAATTAGGTACAGCAATACCTTTTCTCCAAACTACTATATAAAGTGTTGATCCTGGAGTCTGACCTGTTAATGTTAACAAAGACATGGTGTTTGTAGCACTAGCATCGTCATTACATCCAACAGAAATCAAAGCACCGCAAGATCCTGAATAAGCAGCTACCACAGTATTGTTTAAAGTTTCAGGTATTAAAGTTGCCAGTTGCGTTTCAATGGTAATATTTCCAGAGGCTGGCACCACTACAGTATACCAAACATCATCATAAACAGAGTTTTGACATGATGGAACCATATTTGATGTTGTAGCATCTTGAATAGTACCTGTCACAACTCCTGAAGCAAAGTCGCCAGCCGGAGTCAAAGTTATAGCGCCTGAACAATCATCATTTACTGGTGGAGTAGGTGCAACAAGTGTAGTAAAAGTTGTAGAAACAGACCAAGTACTAGATAAAGTACCACTACAAAGACTTCTAACCCATACATAATAAGTAGACGCAGGTGATAAATTAATTAAATCTACCATTGTCATTCCAGCTCCAACAGTTCCTGTAGCAATTGTATTTGCATTAGGATCTGTATTTGTAGTTGAAACATAATACTCATATCCATTTGCAGGAGTAGATGTTGAAGCAATCCATGAAACTGCCGCTGTTGTTATAGTAACATTAGATGACACTAAAGACATTGGAACTTCACAAGTTGGAAGAGCTATAGTAGTAAATGTTGTTGAAACAGACCAAGAACTAGCTAAAGTACTGCTGCATTGACTTCTTACCCATACATAATAGGTAGTTACAGGAGATAAATTAATTAAATCTATCATTGTCATTCCAGCTCCAATAGTTCCAGTAGCAATTGTATTTGCACTAGGATCCGTGTTTGTAGTTGAAACAAAATACTCATATCCATTTGCAGGAGAAGATATTGAAGCAGTCCATGAAACTGTCGCTGTTGTAATAGTAACATTAGATGAAACTAAAGACATTGGAGCTTCACAAGTTGGAAGTGCTATAGTAGCAAATGTTGTTGAAACTGACCAAGAACTAGATAAAGTACCACTACAAAGACTTCTTACCCAAACATAATAGGTAGTTGCAGGAGATAAATTACCCAAATCTACCATTATGACTCCAGCTCCAACAGTTCCAGTAGCAATTGTATTTGCATCAGGAGCTATGTTTGTAGTTGAAACATAATACGCATATCCGTTTGCAGGAGAAGATGTTGAAGCAGTCCAAGAAACTGTTGCTGTAGATGTTGTAACATTAGATGATAATAAAGACATCGGAGCTTCACATGTTGGTGGCGCAATTATATTCACTATATAATCAACTGTTACTCCGTAAGTTCCAGAAAAACAAGGGTTAGGTGGAACTTGACCTGAATCTGCAGTACCAATTCTCATTGTATGTTGTCCTAAAGTTGCAGTTGCAGGCATTAGGAAAGATGCGTCTAATATAGTTGGATTAGTTGCTAAAGAAGTACCAGAATAAACAATTTCATTACTGTCAAATGTAAAATTATTATCAAAATCAATCCAAACGTTAGTTCCATAAGTGAAACCAGTTGCAAAAGATATTTGTAAATTGGTATTTGAATCTTGAGCTAAATCAACAATAGAAGTAGTGTTGTTCACGTAAGTTACATCTGCTATTGGATAATCAATGGTGTTTAGTTGAATATTTGTAATTCCAGAACCATCATTACTAGTAGGAATTGATGGACAATAACAACCAGTTGATGCAGTTACAAAAGAAGATTCAACGCATCCTATTGCCGGACCTACACCATTGAAAGGTGTCAGTTTGTAATAATAAGTTGTTGCTATGTTTCCTATAAAAGAATAAGTAGTATTTGCACCAATATTTACATTATTTAATACATCATTTGCCCCAGAGGTCGTTCCAATTGTTAAATTGTATCCCGTTGAATCTGAAACAGCATCCCAAGTAATTGTTGTTGCAAAATTTCCACAATCCGCATTTGGAGTTGCTACAATATTAGTAGCACAAGCAGGAACTATTGAAGGAGATAATTCTAATTTAAAATCATCAAAATTGATTCCGTTTGGCGCAACTGGTGCAACAACTTGTACTCCGAATGAATAATCTCCTGTTGTTGTAGGAGTAAATTCAAACGTGAATTTAGTCCAAGTAGGGTTTTGGTAACCTGTAGTTGTTGACAAAGTTGTTGTCATGTCTGCTGCAGATTGCCCGTTTCCAACACCAACTGTAATATCATATCCTACAGTAGTATCTTTTGTTCTCATATAGTAACTGAAAGTATAAGAAGTTCCAGCCGTTAATGTTGCCATTGGCGTATAGGCCCAACCATTTGTACTCCAAGATCTTCTCAGTGAGTTTGCGCCACTGTATGCAGTTACGTTAGTAGCATCGATGAACCATGTACTAGTTGTATTAAGATATGCCCAACATGAAGGAAATATATTTGTACCTGTAGTTAACGTATCAAAATTTTCTGTCCAAGGTAATGTTGTTAAAGCAACACAAGCAGTAGTAAAAGATGTAGGTGTTGACCAAGCACTTTTATCAGTTGGGCTACAATTACTTCTTACCCAAACATAATAAATAGTTGATGGATTCAAAGTTAACAAATCTACGGTAGCATTTCCAGCAGCAACAGTTCCTGTAGCAACATCAGTGGTTAAAGGAGTTGTATTAGAAGTTGAAACAATATACTCATAACCATTTGCAGCAGCAACATTAGGCTCTGTCCAAGAAACAGTTGCAGAACTTGAAGAAACAGCTGATGCAACTAATAATGTTGGCTCAACACAAGTAGGAGTTAAGTCTAACGTAAAATCATCAAAGTTAATTCCGTTTGGAGCAACTGGTGCAACAACATGAACTCCAAATGAATAATCGCCAGTTGTAGATGGTGTAAACTCATAGGTAAATTTAGTCCAAGCTGGGTTTTGATAACCTGTTGTAGTTGATAAAGTTGTTGTCATATCAGCAGCTGATTGTCCGTTTCCAACGCCTATCGTTAAATCATAACCTACAGTTGTATCTTTAGTTCTCATGTAATAACTGAAAGTATATGATGTTCCAGCTGTCAAAGTAGCCATTGGTGTATAAGCCCAACCATCTGTACTCCATGATCTTCTTAAAGAATTGGCTCCACTATGTGCTACAACATTTGTTGCATCTATAGTCCAAGAACTAGTTGTATTAATATAAGCCCAACAAGAAGGAAAAATATTTGTACCTGTAGTTAACGCATCAAAATTTTCTGTCCATGGTAAAGTTGTTAAAGCTATACAAGCAGTAGTAAAAGAAGTAGATGTAGACCATGCACTTTTGTCAGTACCACTACATGCGCTTCTAACCCAAACATAATAAGTAGTTGAAGGATTTAAAGTTGATAAATCAACTGTTGCTACTCCTGCGGCAACTGTACCAGTAGCAGTATCAGTAGATAAAGGAGCTACATTGGTTGTTGAAAGATAATATTCATAACCATTTGCTGGCGAAGATAATGATTCTGTCCACGATACTGTAGCAGTACTTGAAGTTACTGCTGAAACAACTAATAAAGTTGGTTCAACACAAGTAGGAGTTAAGTCTAATCTAAAATCATCAAAGTTGATTCCGTTTGGAGCATTCGGTGCTACAACATGAATTCCAAATGAATAATCGCCAGTTGTCGATGGTGTAAATTCATGGGTAAACTTAGTCCATGTTGGTCCTTGGTAACCAGTTACAGTTGATAAATTAGTAGTCATATCTGCCTCTGTTTGTGCAGTTCCAACACCTATAGTTAGATCATAACCAACTACTGTATCATTTGTTCTCATAAAATAACTTAATGTATAGGAAGTTCCAGCAGTTAATGTTGCTGGTGGTGTGAATGCCCATCCATCAGTACTCCAAGTTCTTCTTAACGAATTTGCACCACTATTGGCAACTGGAGTAGTTGATATAGACCAAGTGCTTGTTGTATTGGTATACGCCCAACATGGAGGAAATACATTTGTTCCAGCAGTTAATGTATCAAAATTTTCTGACCAAGGCAAAGTTGTTATTGGTAAACATGCAGTTGTGAAATTTACGGGTCCAACCCAAAAACTATTATCACCAGCTCCACATACAGCTCTTACATATACTTTATAAGCAGTTGCTGGAGACAATGAAGAATCCGTTACTGTATCTACTGATGAGATTACACCCGAAGTTGGATTACTTGCACTAGCAGGTACAATAGCATATTCCCATTGGGTTTCTGAAGCTCCTGCAATCCAATTTAAATCTACTGAATTTGTAGTTACATTTGTTGCTGTTAGCAATGTTGGTGCTGGACAACTCACTACAAAATCAAAACCAATTAAAGGTCTTCTGTAGTTAGTTGATGCTAGCGAAGTTGGAAAAGTTCCAGTTGTGTTGTTAGAATATTTTGTAGTATTACTATTTGTAGTGCTTATACAAGGAGCAGTATATTCATAATTCCAAGAAATTGATGTGCTTGCAGTTGTATTTTGATATTCAAAAAATACTGCTAAATTTTGTGTTCCGGTATAAACAAAGTTTGTTGAAAATGGAAATGATTTCCATCCAGAAGCACTCCCTACAATTGGTGCAGGATCGGAATCATATACTAAGGTCGCCCCAGTTGTTTCAGTAGCCCAATCTATTGCAGCTGATCCCCAATCTGAATTTGAAACTTCTTTCAAATAAATTTTAAAGTTGGGTGTTCCTGCCATTGTTCCAGTTGCTGTACTTCTTTGAAAATACATGCCATTTAGTGTTTGCCCAATTAATGTTGTAAGTTGTGAAGAGGGATAAATCACAGCTTCTCTGTTTGTAGCGTTTGCACCAGCAACACTGTACATTGGACCATAAGTTGTTGA
>CAIRNC010000013.1 GCA_903879875.1 uncultured Bacteroidota bacterium | reverse complement strand
GAATGAAAAGTTGTAGATAACTTATATATATATGCTAATGTCTAATTCGCTTTATTTCCAAACTCAAATATATAAAAATAATCCAAAGCAATTCAGCATTCAAAATTCAGCATTCAAAATTGTTTTTTATACAAGTTGCACGGATATTCAAAAAATACTACTTTCACATTTCAAAATAACGCCTAATGAATTTTCAATTATCACCCGAAATACTTTCTGAATTACACAAAATTGTAGGTTTGGATTTCGTTTTTATAGACCAAGAAACGCTCAATCATTATGGTCATGACGAAACGGAAGATTATGTTTTTCCGCCGAGTGTTGTCGTTAAGCCCGCAAATACAAACGAAATTGCGGCTATAATGAAGTTGGCCAACAACCATAAAATCCCAGTAACACCAATTGGTGCTCGAACAGGTTTGAGTGGCGGTGCTTTGTGCATTCATAAAGGAATAGGTTTGTCATTGGAACGTTTGAACACTATTATTGAAATTGACGAACGCAATCTTCAAATTACGACAGAACCAGCCGTAATTACTCAGGTTTTACGCGATAAAGTGGACGAATTGAATTTGTTTTATCCGCCTGATCCGAGCAGTCAAGGAAGCTGTTGGATAGGAGGGAACGTTTCCGAGAATGCTGGTGGAGCACGTGCTGTAAAATATGGGGTTACCAAAGATTATGTATTGAATTTAGAAGTGGTTTTGCCAAATGGCGAAATTATTTGGACAGGAGCCAATACGCTCAAAAATTCTACCGGTTATAATTTAACTCAATTGATGGTGGGCAGCGAAGGAACATTAGGAATTATAACCAAAATTGTGTTGAAATTAATTCCAAAATGCAATCATAATGTGCTACTATTAGTCCCTTTTTATAACGATTATGAAGCTTGCGAAGCTGTTTCGGCTATTTTTAGAGCAGGAATTGTTCCTAGTGCTTTGGAGTTTATGGAGCGTGATGCCATTGATTGGTCTTTGCAACATGTTGCCGATTTAAATGTAGATGTAAAAGAGGGAATTCAAGCGCATTTGTTGATTGAAGTTGATGGGAATTATTCTGAAATTCTATTTGCCGAAGCGGAAAAAATAATGAATGTGGTCGAACAGTATAAAATTGACGAAGTGCTTTTTGCCGATACCGATGACCAAAAAAGAGCTTTATGGAAAATGAGACGCTCTGTTGCCGAAGCTGTAAAAGCCAATTCGATTTACAAAGAAGAAGATACGGTAGTGCCAAGATATGAGTTGCCAAAATTATTAACTGGTATCAAAAAAATTGGGCATAAATACGGTTTTAAATCTGTTTGTTATGGTCATGCTGGCGATGGTAATCTGCATGTAAATATCATAAAAGGCGAAATGTCGGATGACAATTGGAAAACAGAAGTAACCAAAGGAATTCGAGAAATTTTTGAATTAACAGTTGCGCTAAAAGGCACACTTTCTGGAGAGCATGGCATTGGTTTTGTGCAAAAAAACTATATGGATATTGCTTTTAACAACACCCAATT
>CAIRNC010000012.1 GCA_903879875.1 uncultured Bacteroidota bacterium | reverse complement strand
CGCAACAAATCACAACTGTGCAGACTGTCGCCAATTATTTTTACAGCTTCGTTTTTGCTTTGCAAAGCCAATGCTTTTATGGGTATAATAGCATCTAAAGATGCAGCAAGATAGACTACTTCTCGGGGTGACACTTTTCCTGTAGCAATTTTAGAAATCAAGCGTTCTAAATCTGAAATTTGTTTAATTTGATTTTGAATACTTTTTAAAACAGCCGAATTTTCTTTAAGATACGCCACCACTTCATGACGGTTTCTGATTTTATTAATGTCTTTTAGAGGCAATGCCAACCAACGTTTTAACAATCGCCCACCCATTGGAGAAAGTGTTCTATCGATTACTTCTAAAAGTGTAACGGCATTTGGATTGTAACTGTGATACAGTTCTAAATTACGAATAGTGAACCGATCCATCCAAACATAAGCATCTTCGGCAATGCGATGAATGGCGGTGATGTGTTGTACTTTGTTATGTTGTGTTTCTGATAAATAATATAAAATAGCACCCGAAGCAATGATTCCGTCAGGCAATTCTTCTATTCCAAAACCTTTTAAAGATAGCGTTTGAAAATGTTTGGTAAGCGTTTCAAAAGCGTAGTCTTCTTTAAAAACCCAATCTTCAAGATAGAAAGTATGATAATCTTCACCAAAAGTGGTTCTGAAATCCGTTTTGTTTTGTTTTGGAATTAATATTTCACTCGGATTAAAGTTTTGTAATAACTTGTCAATATATTCTTCATTGCCTTGTGCCGTAAGGAATTCTCCTGTAGAAACATCAAGAAAAGAGATGCCTAAATTTTTCTTCCCAAAATAAACAGAAGCCAAAAAATTATTCGATTTTGAATGCAAAACTTCATCATTCATTGCAACACCTGGCGTAACTAGTTCGGTAACACCTCGTTTCACAATGCTTTTAGTCATTTTGGGGTCTTCAAGTTGGTCGCAAATGGCTACTCGAAGTCCTGCTTTTACTAATTTGGGTAAATAGGTATTAATAGAATGATGTGGAAAACCAGCCAAAGCGGTTTCTGTTGAGGAACCTGCGCCACGCTTTGTGAGGGTAATACCAAGTATTTTTGAAGCACGAACGGCATCTTCACCAAATGTTTCGTAGAAATCACCGACTCTAAACAACAAGCAAGCATCAGGATATTTCCTTTTGATTTCGTTGTATTGTTTCATTAACGGTGTTTCTTTTACTTCTTTATCTTTGGATGCCAAGTGTATATATTTAGAGTTTGATTCGATTTTTATGACAGCGAATTTAATTATTTTATTTTTTAGATTTCGTCTCTAACGATATAATTTTAAAATTAAGTTAAATTTACTTTGGGGTGTCGTATTTATTTTTAAATTTGACCTTTAAAATTAATTATTTAAAATTATGAAAAAAAATATTTTATTATCAGCCGCAGTAATTCTACTTGCATTTTCAAGTTCTTTTGCACAAGAATCATCTAAAAAAGTTAAAGCTAAAGCAGCTAAGATAGAAACCGCTGTTAAAAAAGTGGAAGCCGTTAAAAAAACTGATGCTCTAAAAGTAGAAGGAGCTGGAATTGTTTTTGAAAGCGAAACTATTGATTACGGTACAGTAGAGCACAACGCTGACGGAAAACGTGAGTTTGTTTTTATTAATAATGGTACAAAACCATTGATTATTTCTAACACGCAAGGTTCTTGTGGATGTACTGTTCCAACAACTCCAAAAGAGCCAATTGCTCCAGGAGCAAAAGGTATTATTGGTGTAAAATATGCTACTGATAGAGTAGGTCCTTTTACAAAAACAGTTACTGTTACTTCAAATGCTGAAGGAAATCCTACAAAAGTATTGACTATAAAAGGAACTGTTTTACCAGATCCAACTCCTGCAGCTCCTGCAGTACCAAAAAGCTAAATAAATTAGACAATTATACATTAAGCTTCCTTATTTCGGGAAGCTTTTTTTGTACCATAAACCAAAAAAATCTTATGCGAAAGCTCGAAAACAGTGAATTAGAAAGGAAATCTATTGCCGATTTTAAAGAGGCGCAAAAAACACCACTTCTACTTATTCTTGACGACATTAGAAGCTTGAATAATATTGGATCCGTTTTTAGAACCTCTGATGCGTTCTTAATCGAAAAAATATATTTATGCGGCATCACTGCAACCCCTCCAAACAAAGAAATCAATAAAACCGCATTAGGCGCCACTGAAACTGTAGCGTGGGAATATCATGAAAATGTTTTGGAAGTTATTTCTAATTTAAAAAACGATGGGGTAAACGTATATGCAATAGAACAAGTAGAAAGCGCTATTTATTTACAAAATTTCGAAGTTTTAAAAGACGAAAAATATGCTTTAGTTTTCGGAAATGAAGTATTTGGTGTTTCTCAAAAAGCGGTTGAGTTGTGTGACGGAGCAATAGAAATTCCACAATTGGGCACCAAACATTCCCTGAATATTGCTGTAAGCGCGGGAATTGTAGTATGGGATTTTTTCAGAAAAATGAGATAACCTAATCTACTAATTTCTTTCTTATTTCCTCCAAAATGAAAATGTAATCGTCTTGCTTTTTTACGAAATCCCTATCAGAAACATCTATGATTACCACATTCAAATCGGTTTGTGATTTGATGTAATCCAAATAGCCTTTGTTGATTTTGTCTAAATAATCGGCTGGAATTTCTTGCTCGTAACTTCTGCCTCTTCGCTTAATATTTTGCAGCAAACGTTCTGTGTTTTGATACAGATAGACATATAAATCAGGTTTTGGCATTTCTTTGTAGATGATATCAAAAAGTGTTTTATACAATCGAAATTCATCTTCTTGCAAGGTTACTTTTGCAAAAATCAGGGATTTAAAAATGTGATAATCGGCTACAATAAAGTCTTTGAATAAATCAAATTGTGCCAAATCATCAGACAATTGTTGGTATCTATCTGCCAAAAATGACATTTCTAGTGGAAAAGCATACCGACTTTGATCTTTGTAAAATTTCGGTAAAAACGGATTGTCAGCAAACCGTTCCAACACCGTTTTGGCATTAAAATCTTCTGCAATTTTTGTGGTCAAAGTTGTTTTTCCCGCACCAATATTACCTTCAATAGCAATATAATTAAATTGTTCTAAACTAAAATTATCTAATGGCGATTGCAAATTTGATATGAATTTACACTCACTTTTATCGATACAATTTTTAATTAATTCGACGGTTTTTTGGTTTAAAATAGGGTGAGCATAGTCTAATTTCAAATCTTTTAGTGGAATTAGAACAAACAGCCGATTTTGCATTTGCGGATGCGGAATTTGAAGATTTTCAGCATCAACAATTTCGTCATTAAAACTAATAATATCAATATCTATCTTTCTTGCTTCATAGTTATCACTTACTTTTCGAATGCGTCCTAATTTTTTTTCAATTTTCAGAACAGACGACAATACTTTTTGTGCCGTTTTTTCGGTATGAAGCAACAAAACACAATTATAAAAAGGCGCGCTTTCAAAACCCCAAGAGGGCGTTTCATAAACCCCAGAAACTTGAATGACAGTGCCAACATTTTGATGAATCATTTTGATTGATTGCTCCATGTTTTCAAGCCTTTCGCCTTGATTACTGCCTATCGATAAAATGACCTGATTTTGCATAATTCTATTTGATACAAATTACGGAAAAGAATTTCAAAAAAGGAGTATTTTTTTGAAGACTGTTAATAAATTTATAAATGTCCGTTTCTGACCAAAACCCACAAAACTGGTTTTCAATGAATACAGTAATTAAGTTTAGCGTTTTGTTGGAATTTTACGATAGTTTCTAATGTTTTTGTACAAAATCTTAAAACGCCTTCAAAAATCCATTTTTCATTAAAAACAACACATCACAAGGCAAGAAAGGTCATCGTAATGACATTTTGACTCATCATAATGAAAAAAAATAGTATAGTAATAGAATTTTGATTCATCGTAATTAAAAAATTTAACATCGTAATAGAAAAATAGATTGATGTAATGAAAAAATAACTTATTGCAAAGAAAAAAAAATTCTTCGTAATGCTTAAATGCTGTTTTTTGAGACTGGAAAGCGTTGTGTTTTCAAACTAAATTAAAGCTAATCCATAAATTTTAAGCAGATTAATGTTCGATTTTTGTAACAAACTTATTATTTTCGCCACTTATAAAATAAAATTATAGTTATGAAGTTTTTAGGAAATGTTTTATCAACGGTTGTTGGTTTGTTTGTTTTCATTATGATGCTCTTTTTTGGAATCGTGCTTATTAGCGTTTTGTTTGGCGGGGATTCCGACGAAATAAAGGTGAAAGAAAATTCAGTTATTGAACTTAATTTAGAAAGCATTTCCAACGATTATGCTGGAAAATTTAAAGATCCACTAATTAATCTTTTTTCAGAAAAAGCCGATGTTGGATTATCCGATATTATCAATGCCATAGCTGAAGCTAAAAATGACGATAAGATAAAAGGAATTTCTATTCTTAACAACGTCTCATCCCTAGGAATGGCACAAAGTAAAGCCTTGAGAGATGCATTAGAAGATTTTAAAAAATCAGGGAAATTTATTGTTTCTTATGCTGATGTGTATTCTCAAAAAGACTATTATTTGAATTCCGTATCCGATACTATTTATCTGAATCCTGTTGGTGAATTGGATTTCAAAGGACTTTCTTCAGAAATTATGTTTTTCAAAGATTTACAAGACAAATCGGGGATAAAAATGGAAGTAATCCGTCACGGAAAATACAAAAGTGCGGTAGAGCCTTTCTTAGAAAACAAAATGAGTGATGCTAATAGAGAGCAAATGAGTGGCTTGTTGAACTCGGTATGGAGTTCAATGCTTGTGGAAATCTCAAAAAGTCGAAATATTTCAGTAGAAAAACTAAATCAAATTGCCGATAGCCTTTTGGCTAGAACTCCTGAAATGGCTAAATCAGCAAAGTTAATTGATAAAATTGCTTACGAAGACGAATACCATAACGCCATCAGAAAAGCATTAAAAACAGAAAAAGACGAAGATTACAATTCGGTTGGCATTCAAGATTATGCTAAAAAAGTAATGCTTTCGCCAAAAGAAGAAGATGCAGAAGATAAAATTGCAATCATTTATGCACAAGGCGAAATTCAAAGTGGTGAAGGCGATGTAACAATTATAGGCGAAGGATCAATGCGTCGTTCGTTGCAAGAAGCTAGAAAAGACGAAAACATTAAAGCAATTGTGTTAAGAATAGATAGTCCTGGTGGAAATGCTTTGACCTCAGATTTAATTTGGAGAGAAATTGAAAACACTAAAAAAGTGAAGCCAGTTGTGGTTTCTATGGGGAATTATGCAGCCTCTGGAGGCTATTATATTGCTTGTAATGCCAATCAAATTTATGCTGAAAAGAACACCATTACAGGTTCGATTGGTGTTTTTGGAATATTACCCAATTTCACCCAATTGAGTACAAAAATTGGAATTAATACCGAAGTAGTTTCTACCAATAAAAACGCTGCTGAATACAGCCCATTCCGACCTTTAAACGATGATTTCAGAGCTTATACTCAAGAAGGTGTAGAACGCATTTATTCGGTATTTGTAAATCGTGTGGCAAAAGGCAGAAAAATGACTTTTGAGCAAGTAGATGCAATTGGACAAGGACGTGTTTGGTCGGGTGCTGATGCTTTAAAAATCGGATTAGTAGATAAAATTGGAGGGATGGATGATGCCTTGAAAGCAGCGGCTTCATTGGCAAAAATCAAAACCTACAGCACACAAAGTTTCCCAGAATACGATAAAAATTTCAAAGATATGTTTGCAGAATTGCCTTTTGCGCAATCCAAAGAAAGCTTTATTAAAGAAGAAATTGGCACTGAAAATTACAAAGTTGTTGAAAAAATTAAAAAAATAAATGCTCGAAAAGGCATTCAGGTTATTTTACCTTATGAAATTGTAATTCATTAATTTTATTGCTTTTTTTAGGCTATAAAACCTTTTTAGTATGTTATAAATTCCGTTTGAGTAAATTACTTAAACGGAATTTTACTATATTTGACTTTTAAAAAATGTTCTATTATGGCAGAAATAACCAACATCAACCAACTTGATTTATCTAAAACTTATTCTTTTGCCGATTATTTAACCTGGAAATTTCAAGAGCGAATAGAATTGATTAAAGGAAAAATTTTTCAGATGAGTCCTGCTCCTAATCGATTTCATCAAAGAGTTTCGGGTAATTTACATGGAATGTTTTGGGATTTGATGAAGTCAAATCCATGTGGACTATATGCTGCTCCTTTTGATGTTAGGTTGGTAAACTTCAAAAAGAGTTCAGCCGATAATCAAATTGTTACTGTAGTTCAACCCGATTTGTGCATTATTTGTGACCGTGAAAAATTGGACGATAGGGGTTGTATAGGTGCGCCTGATTTGATTGTTGAAATTCTTTCTCCAGGCAATACTGATAGAGAAATGGGCATTAAATTTGATTTGTATGAGGAAAATTTGGTGAAAGAATATTGGATTATAGAACCCAATGACAAAACTATCTTTATCTACACATTGCAAAACGACAAATACATTGGTTTGAAACCACAAACACATCTTGACAAAATAAAAAGCCCTTTATTTCCTGATTTTAACTTTGACATAGCCGATATTTTCATTGATTAATACTTAGCATTCATAAATACAATTCCGTTTGAGTAAATTACTTAAACGGAATTTTCATTTTAGCACTTTTTAAGATAACATTACAACTCAAATCCGTCATAAAATGTTATTTTTGCAAATAAAATCAAGGTTTTCACTTGTTATTCATCACAAAAAATTAAAATTATGTTGAAGAAAATTTTAAAAAT
>CAIRNC010000011.1 GCA_903879875.1 uncultured Bacteroidota bacterium | reverse complement strand
ATTATTTTTTAGTGATGCTCTAAAATGCGAAATCGATTGGTGGTAAAATTTAAAGTTCTACATAGACTGTTACCAAAAACTGCACTTTTAATTTCAAAACGATATTGAGGTAATAATACTGTAAATGGGAATTTTTTAATAAATGCCAAGTTACTTAGGTAAATAGTTCTCTGGAATCCGTATTATTTGACAATAGCATTTACAATATCGATGTTTTCTTTAGAAACCTAATCTTGATTGTGGAGAAATCGGTCAACAGTCCCAACAGTGATATTCGCAAGTTTCGCTATTTTTTTATTGTTATGTTGGCAATTGTCTTAGGTTATACATTTCATAAAGTTTACAAATTTAATTTTGTAATTAAAATTATTGAAATAAAAGTAGATTATAATATTTTTTATATAGATTTGCATATCCGTGTTCGTACACGATAAATTGTTATTTTTTAATATTTAACTATAAAACCCTTTATTAATTTATAAATATAATTTAAGATGTCAAAAAAAGTAGTAACATTTGGTGAGATAATGTTAAGATTAGCACCACAAGGATTTTTAAGATTTTCACAAGCAGACAATTTTGATGTTGTTTATGGCGGTGGAGAATCGAATGTAGCAGTTTCATTAGCAAATTATGGAATTCCAGTTGATTTTGTAACCCGCTTGCCAAAAAATGATATTGGAGAATGCGCCATGATGGAAATGCGTAAAAGAGGCGTTGGAGTAGATAATATTGTTTGGGGTGGATATCGTTTAGGGATTTATTTTCTTGAAACTGGTGCTGTAAGCAGAGGAAGCAAAGTAGTTTACGATAGATCCCATTCTTCCATGTCGGATATCCAACCAGGAATGGTTAATTGGGAAGAAGTATTTAAAGGTGTAGAGTGGTTTCACTGGACCGGTATTACTCCGGCAATTTCTCAAAGTTCCGCCGATGCTTGTTTAGAAGCAGTAAAAGTAGCCAGCAAATTAGGAGTTACTATTTCAACCGATTTAAATTACCGTGCAAAATTATGGAAATACGGTGGAGACCGTGAGGCTATCATGACGGAATTAACTTCGTACTGTGATGTAATTTTAGGAAATGAAGAAGATGCAGAAATGCACTTTGGTATCAAACCAGATGGAGCAGCAGTTCAAACTCACGGACATGATGTTAAAGCAGAAGCTTTCTTATCAGTTTGCCAACAAATGATGAGAAAATTTCCAAGAGCTAAAAAAGTAATTACAACTTTAAGAGGTTCTATTTCGGCTTCTCACAACACTTGGGCAGGGGTTTTATATGACGGAAAAGAAATGTTACAAACGCGTCAATACCAAATTACGGATATTGTAGATAGAGTTGGTGGAGGAGATTCCTTTATGGGAGGATTAATTTACGGATTATTAACTTACCCAGATGATGATCAAAATGCATTAGATTTTGCTGTAGCAGCCTCTTGTTTAAAACATACCATTAAAGGAGATGCCAATTTAGTTACTGTAGATGAAGTTAACAAACTTATGGGAGGCGATGCTTCTGGTAGAGTTGCAAGATAATTAGTATGGTAATAGATACACTAAATAACGCCCACAAATACTATAATTTACATCCATCCTTTGCAAATGCATTTGCGTTTTTAAATCAAAATGATTTAGTAAAATTAGCCGAGGGAGTTACTGAAACTCCAGAAGGATTGAAAGTAATTGTTAATACCGCCAATGGTAAAACAGAGGAAGCAAGTCTTGCTAAATTTGAATGCCACGATAATAACATCGACATACAAGTTTGTGTAAAAGGCCTAGAAACCTATGGCTGGAAACCAAGAGAAAAATGCAAAACGCAAAATGGTGCTTATAATCCAGATAAAGACGTGCGTTTTTATAGCGATGCACCCGACATGTTTTTCCAATTAACCGATGGACAATTTGCAATTTTCTTTCCAGAAGATGTGCATGCTCCAATGATTGGCGAAGGCGAAATAAAAAAAGTAGTAATAAAAGTTAAAATATAAAGTATGAGTACCATTCAAGAAGTATCAGATGCCATTGTACAACAAGGAATGCTTCCTTTGTATTTCAATGCCGACGAAACCATAACAATAGAAGTATTAAGAGCCATTTACAGAGCAGGAATTAAAGCGGTTGAATATACAAGCCGTGGTGAAACCGCCTTGTCGAATTTCACTAAAATGGTAGAAATGAGAAATGCCGAAATGCCTGATTTGTTGTTAGGTATTGGAACTATAAAAAACTTACAACAAGCCGAAGAGTATTTTGCAGTTGGTGCTGATTTTTTCATCAGTCCGGGATTTGTTCCAGAAGTTGCTGCATTTTTAAAAAGCAAAGGAATTTTATACAGTCCCGGTTGTATGACGCCAACAGAAATTATAGCAGCCGAAAATGCTGGGATTCACTTCATCAAACTTTTCCCTGGCAATATGCTAGGACCCGATTTCTTGAGTGGTATCAAAGATCTTTTCCCAAAATTATTGTTCATGCCAACAGGCGGAGTAGATACCACCAAAGAAAATATCGGAGGCTGGTTTAAAGCCGGCGTTTCGGCTGTAGGAATGGGAAGCAAATTAATTAGCAAACAATTGATGGCCGATAAAGATTACGCTACCATCGAATCGGAAACGAAAACGGTTTTGGCTTTAATTCAATCGATAAAAAACTAACATATGAAAACAGTAGTAATAACAGGTGCGGGAGGAGTTTTGTGTGGTACATTGGCAAAAGCCTTGGCTAAACAAGGTTACCAAATAGCCCTTTTGGATTTAAAAAAAGAAGCTGCAGATGCTGTTGCAAACGAAATTAATGCCGCTGGAGGAAAAGCAATTGGAGTTGCCGCTAATGTTTTGGAAAAAGAATCATTAGAAGCAGCCAGAAAAGAAGTCAATGAAAAATTGGGAAGTTGCGATATTTTGGTAAACGGGGCAGGTGGAAACCATCCTCTGGGTACCACATCAAATCCATTTTTATTAGAAGAGGACTTACAAAATACAACTGAAGGCTTCAAAACTTTTTTTGATTTGGATGCCGAAGGTATAAAGTTCGTTTTCAATTTAAACTTTATCGGAACTTTATTGCCAACACAAGTTTTTTCAAAAGACATGATAGGCAAAAAAGGGTGCAGTATTTTGAATATTTCTTCGATGAATGCCTTTACACCATTGACAAAAATACCAGCTTATAGTGGCGCTAAAGCGGCGGTATCAAACTTTACGCAATGGCTGGCAGTACATTTTTCAAAAGTGGGAATTCGCGTGAATGCCTTGGCTCCAGGATTTTTCTTAACAGATCAAAACCGTGCTTTATTGACAACTCCAGACGGAAATTTAACTCCAAGAGGGAACAACATTATAGATCAAACTCCAATGGGAAGATTTGGAGAACCTGAAGATTTAATCAGCACCACTCTTTATTTGTGCGATGACGCATCTTCTTTTGTAACGGGTGTAGTTATTCCTATTGATGGAGGATTTAGCGCGTTTAGCGGAGTTTAAAAAAATATTTAATTTATACCTAATAGTTATGGAACAAACATGGAGATGGTACGGACCCAATGACCCTGTAAAATTATCTGACGCGAAACAAGCCGGAGCAACTGGAATTGTTACTGCATTACACCATATTAAAAATGGGCAAGTGTGGGAAGTAGACGAAATCATGAAGAGAAAAAATGAAGTGGAAGCTGCTGGATTGACTTTCTCAGTTGTAGAAAGTATTCCGGTTCATGAAGATATAAAAAAACAATCGGGAGATTATTTGAAATACATAGAAAACTATAAGCAAAGTATCAAAAACTTGGCAGCTTGTGGAATTAATATCGTTTGCTATAACTTCATGCCTGTATTAGATTGGTCTAGAACCGATTTGTCTTATGAAATGCCCGATGGTTCTAAAGCTTTGCGTTTTGATGTTAATGAATTTGCTGCGTTTGAATTATTTATTCTAAAAAGACCCGGAGCTGAAAATACGTATACTGATGCTCAAAAAGCAAAGGCAAAAGCCACTTTCGAAAAGTTGACCGATGCCGATAAAATAAAATTGCAACAAAACATTATTGCAGGTTTACCAGGCGCTGAAGAATCGTATACTGTTGAAGATTTCTTAAAAGTGCTTCAAGGATACGATGGAATTGATGCCAATAAATTAAAAGAAAATTTGTATTATTTTTTGCGCGAAATCATTCCCGTAGCTCAAAGTGTAGGCGTTCTAATGGCTATTCATCCTGATGATCCTCCTTATCCAATTTTAGGTTTGCCAAGAGTGGTAAGCACCGAAGCTGATTTGATACAATTATTAAATGCAATAGATTCTCCATCCAATGGATTTTGTATGTGTACTGGTTCTTATGGAGTAATTGCCGAAAATGATTTGCCTGGAATTGTAGATCGTCACGGCGATAAAATGAATTTTATTCACTTGAGAAGTACACAGCGCGATGCCGAAGGAAATTTCTATGAAGCGAATCATCTCGAAGGTGATGTGGATATGTATGAAGTGGTAAAATCGATTCTAAAAAAACAAAAAGAAACGAAAAGAATCATACCAATGCGTCCCGATCACGGTCATCAAATGTTGGATGATTTGAATAAAAAAAACCAACCCTGGATATTCTGGAATTGGTCGTTTACGCGGTCTTGCTGAATTAAGAGGTTTAGAAATGGGAATAGAACGAAGTTTATTTTAATATAAATTATGGCTGAAAATATATTTATTACGGATGACTTTTTGTTACATAGTGAAGCCGCAAGAATACTGTATCACGATTTTGCAAAAGCCCAACCCATTTTTGATTACCACTGTCATTTGTCTCCAAAAGACATTGCCGAAGACCGCCAATTTGAGAATTTATATCAGATATGGATTGATGGCGATCATTATAAATACAGAGCCATGCGCGCCAATGGGGTGGATGAAAAATTCATAACAGGCGAAGCGAGCGATTATGAAAAATTTATCAAATGGGCAGAAACGGTTCCTAATACTTTAAGAAATCCTTTGTACCATTGGACCCATTTGGAACTTAAAAATTATTTTGGCATCACAACTTTATTGGATGCTGATTCTGCGCAAGCCATTTATAACGAATGTTCTAACTTATTGAAAAAACCAGAATACAGCGTAAAAAATATTCTTCGAAAAATGAATGTTGCAGTTGTTGGAACTACGGATGACCCAACGGATGATTTGCGCTACCACAAACAATTACAAGATGATAATTTTGAAATTAGAGTTTTGCCTTCTTTTCGTCCGGACAAATCAACGGAAATGGAAAAAGGACAAGCATTTGTAGAATGGATTCAAAAATTAGCAAAAACAGTTGGCCATGCTATAACTGATTTTCCAACGTTAATAAAAGCACTTCAAGAACGTCATGATTTTTTTCATGAAATGGGTTGTCGAATTTCGGATCACGGACATGCAAATTTCTATGGAGATGATTATACTGAAAGTGAAATTAATAACATTTTTGCAAAAGCAATGAAAGGCGAATCAGTTTCTCTTTTGGAAATTAATAAGTACAAATCCGCTATATTATTTGAATTGGCTTTGATGAATAAGAAAAAATCTTGGGCACAACAATTTCATGTTGGTGCCATAAGAAACAACAATGCTAAAATGCTTCAAGATATTGGTCCTGATCAAGGATTTGATTCTATTGGCGATTTGAATATGGCTGATAATATGAGCAAATTCTTCGGGAGATTAAGTCAATGCGATGGTTTAACGAATACTATTGTCTATAATTTAAATCCTCGTGATAGTGAAATGTTTGCCTCGATGGCGGCTAACTTTAACGATGGAAAAGTGGCAGGTAAAATGCAATATGGTGCTGCTTGGTGGTTTTTGGACCAAAAAGATGGAATGGAAAAACAATTGGATGTACTTTCTAACTTTGGTTTATTGAGCCGATTTGTTGGCATGGTAACCGATTCCAGAAGTTTCCTTTCTTTTCCTCGTCACGAATATTTCAGACGCATCTTGTGTAATGTTATTGGCGATGAAATCCAAAAAGGCGAATTACCGAACAATATGAAACATATTGGAACTATGGTAGAAGCCATTTGCTATAAAAATGCAGTAGGTTATTTTAATATAAATAAGCAATAAATAAAATCCGAATTTGTATAAATTCAAAAACTAACTAAACCTAATAAACTACTAATGAAAGAAACGAATCAATCAATCGGAAAATACAGGTGGACCATTTGTGGTTTACTATTTTTTGCAACTACCGTAAACTATTTGGACAGACAAGTACTAAGTTTATTAGCACCAAGTCTATCAAAAGAATTCAATTGGTCTAATAGCGATTATGCCAATATCACAGCAGTATTCCAGTTTATTTATGCTATTTCGATGCTTTTTGCAGGCAGAATTATTGATAAATTAGGAACCAAAAAAGGATATATTTTAGCAATTACAGTTTGGTCATTAGGAGCAATTATGCATGCTTATTCGTTGCCTGTTGGAACCGCATTTTCTAAATTTATGGTTTGGATTGGAGTTGGAGCAGTTCCAATTTCAATTGCAGGATTTATGCTCTCACGAGCTGTTTTAGGATTTGGAGAATCTGGAAATTTCCCTGCAGCAATAAAAGCGGTAGCAGAATATTTTCCTAAAAAAGAACGTTCATTTGCAACAGGAATTTTTAATTCGGGTTCTAATGTAGGAGCAATTTTAGCACCATTAACAGTTCCTGTGATTGCAGAATATTATGGTTGGGAATTTGCATTTATACTTGTTGGAGCTATTGGATTTATATGGGTAATTGCCTGGTTTATTTTTTATGAAATTCCATCAAAACAAAAAAGATTATCAAAAACAGAATATGATTATATTCATGATGATGAAGCAGTAATAAACGAAAATATTGAAGCTCCCAAAGAAGAAAAAGTAGCTTGGTTTAAATTATTAGGATACAAGCAAACATGGGCTTTTGTGTTTGGCAAGTTCATGACCGATGGAATTTGGTGGTTCTTTTTGTTTTGGTTGCCAAAATATCTTGAAGCACAATTTGATATGAAAGGAACTGATATTGTACTTCCGTTGGCATTATTATATAGCATGACAATGATTGGAAGTATCGGCGGAGGTTGGTTTCCAATGTATTTCATAAATAAAGGATACAATGCTTACGAAGGTAGAATGAAAGCGATGCTTGTTATTGCAATATTTCCATTAGTGGTTTTGTTAGCGCAACCTCTTGGTCACATAACTTTTTGGATTCCAGTACTTTTAATTGGTGTTGGCGCCTCAGCTCACCAAGCGTGGTCGGCTAATATTTTCACTACCGTTTCTGATATGTTTCCTAAAAAAGCAATAGGTTCTATCATCGGAATTGGAGGAATGGCCGGTGGTCTTGGTGGTGTTTTAGTGTCTAAATTAGGTGGCGCTTTATTTGATTATTATGATGGTTTAGGTAATATTCAAACAGGTTATACCATCATGTTTGCAATTTGTGCTGTAGCTTATTTGATAGCTTGGTCAGTAATGAAAACATTAGTTCCTAAATATAGTCCGATAACTGATTTGTAGTTATATAATATAAAAGCGAATCATTTGAAATCTATTTCACGGTTTTATCAATTGTTAAATATATTTTAAATAAGTTTTACTTAATAATTTTAAGAATGAATTCATCTTTTAACATATTCAGTTTAATAACAAGGCAAAGTGTTGTGATATTTTCAATTATAATTAATTCAACGCTACTTTATTCACAAGAAATACCCCAAATAATTAGTCAGAAAGAAGTTTCCTCACAAAATTTCTTACCTGATTTTAGTTATGCGGGGTATCATTTTGGAAATATTAAAATTCCAATCATTAATGAAAAAGTAATTTTAGCAGCTGATTTTGGTGTAATTGCCAATGACAATTTAGACGACTCTAAAGCGTTATTAAAAGCATTTAAAGCTGCAAATGAAGTTCAAGGTAGTGTTGTTTTACAATTGCCTGCAGGAAAATTAATTCTAAGTGACATCTTATATATTGAGCGAAGTAATTTTGTGTTACGTGGGGCTGGTTCAGGAAAAGAAGGAACAGAAATTTTCTGCCCTCGTCCAATGATGTATTTAAAAAATCAAGAATCTCTTGCGGAACTTCGCGAATATTTAACTTCAACAGGTAAAAGACAAGTCGAAAAAGAGAATAATATTGACTTGCCTTTTTCTCAATATGCATGGTCAGGTGGAATGATTTGGACGCAAGTTCCAAACCAACGTGTAAAATCATACATGGAAAAATACGATACTCCGCCAACGGTTCTCGCTAAAGTTATTGAAGGAAAAAGAGATGAAAGTGTTTTTACTGTTTCAGAGGTAAATGGTTTAAAAGTAGGCGATATTGTTGAATTAGATTTGTTCAATAAAGAAGGTGAAAAAGGCGATATTATAGAAGCTTTATATAAAAATTCGAAAGTTAAAGTAGGCTATTCTCATTGGAAACAACCAACATTGGCTTTAGTGCGACAGCAAGTTGAAATTGTAGCCATTTCTAAAAATAAAGTTACAATCAAAACGCCTTTATTAATAGATATAAAACCAAATTATCAAGCACTTTTAATAGAATGGAAACACTTGTCCGAAGTTGGTATAGAGCATTTAAGAATCAGTTTTCCGGATGCTGCAAGAGTGGCACATCATGTGGAACAAGGATATAATGGGATTTTTTTAACCCGTGTTTTTAATAGTTGGGTTCAAGATGTACGTATCAATAATGCGGAAAGTGGCATTTTAACAGAAGAAATTGCCAATGTAACTATTAAAGATATTGTAACAGAAGGGAAAAATATTGCTCATTATACGGTTGCAATGGGTGGTGTTCACAATGTTTTGGTAGAAAATTTGAAAGTCTATAATAAAGCAGTTCATCCTTTAAGTTTCAATACTTTTTCTACTAAAAATGTATATGAAAATTGTGAGATATTTACCGACCCTGATTTAGACCAACATGCAGGAGCCAATCATCAGAATTTATTTGATAATATTAAAGTGCATTTTGAACCTAATGCAGATAACAAATATCCCCTTTTTGAAGGAGGAGGTGCCAGTTATTGGAAACCATCACACGGTGCCTATTCCACTTTTTGGAATATTAACGTGGATGTTTCGGGTGATAATTCTTCTCCAATTGAACTAAACGGAATGGATGAAGGGCCTTTTGCAAGAATAATTGGAATTAATGGCAACAGAAATTTCACCGTTAAATATGGACCAGATGCCTATATAGAATTTATAAATCAGCCTATGACAAAGATTCCGTCTTTATATGGCTATCAATTAAAAAAACGATTAAAGTAATT
>CAIRNC010000010.1 GCA_903879875.1 uncultured Bacteroidota bacterium | reverse complement strand
ATAATTTGATAAAAACACTTCAGCCACGTTACAATGTAATGTTGCGTGATGATAAAAGTTACCCTTGGATTTGCATCAAAAAAGAACCTTTTTCAAGAATTTTTTCAACTCGACGCATGGTCAAAGATGGGTCGGAATATTTTGGGCCCTATACAAGTTTTAAAACGGTAAGCACAATTTTAGAATTAATAAAAGCCTTATATCCGTTGCGAACCTGCACTTATGATTTGAACGCCAATAACATTGAAAAAGGCAAATACAAAGTGTGTTTAGAATACCATATTGGCAATTGCAAAGGAGGTTGCGAAGGTTATGAAACATTAGAAAACTACCAGAAACAGGTTGATGCCATTCGAGAAATTCTGAAAGGAAATTTCAAAGAATCGATGAAAGATTTCAAGAAATTGATGCTTGAATTGGCTCAAAACATGCACTTTGAAGAAGCCCAAAAAATCAAAGAAAAAATAGAAGTTTTAGAAAATTACCAATCTCGTTCCACAATTATAAATCCGAAAATCACGAATATTGATGTGTTTTCAATCGTTTCAGATGAAACCGCTGCTTATGTTAACTTTTTACAGATTGCTCACGGTTCGATTATTCGTTCCCATACTTTAGAAATTAAAAAGAAGCTCGATGAAACGGATGAAGAATTATTAGAACTAGCAATTATTGAACTTCGCGAACGATTTCAGTTGCTTTCTCGCGAAATAATAGTTCCATTTGAAGTAGCCATTGGTGAACACATCAAGGTTACTGTCCCGCAATTGGGTGATAAAAAACAAATTTTAGAACTCTCCATCCGAAATGCCAAGTTTTATCGAATTGAACAATTGAAGCAACTGCAAATTGTAGATCCAGATAGACATACCAACAGGATTATGGCACAAATGAAAAAAGATTTGCGTCTTTCTGTAGAACCCCGACATATCGAATGTTTTGATAATTCAAATATTCAAGGAACCAATCCTGTAGCGGCATGTGTAGTTTTCAAAGATGGAAAACCTAGTAAAAAAGATTACCGACATTTCAATATAAAAACGGTTGAAGGACCAAACGATTTTGCTTCGATGGAAGAAGTAGTATATCGCAGGTATAAAAGACTTTTAGATGAAAATCAACCGTTGCCTGATTTAATTATTATTGATGGTGGAAAAGGGCAACTTTCTTCGGCTTTAAAAATCATGGACGAATTGGATTTAAGAGGTAAAATTGCCATAATCGGAATTGCAAAACGCTTAGAAGAATTGTTTTATCCAGGAGACAGTATTCCATTATATTTGGATAAAAAATCGGAAACATTGAAAATTATTCAACATTTGCGAAACGAAGCACATCGTTTTGGAATTACATTTCACAGAGACAAAAGAAGCAAAGCCGCTTTAAACTCTTCTGTGGAAGGCATTCCTGGAATTGGCGAAAAAACAATGATAACTTTACTAAAACATTTCAAAAGTGTTAAAAGATTGAAATTAACCACAGAAAAAGAAATTTCAGAGGTAGTAGGTATTTCAAAAGCAAAAAAAATTACCGACTTTTACAAAAAAGAATAATTTATGTTAACCAAGGCGACAGTTATTAACCAAAACGGAAAGGTTTCCAGCAATTTTAATGCAATTGCTTACTTTCTATTGCTTATAATTTGCTCTACGCCTTTAGTATCTAAAGCACAAGAAACCGTTAAACGCCCAAAAATCGGTTTAGTGCTGAGTGGTGGTGGTGCCAAAGGGTTTGCACATATTGGTGTCTTGAAAGTGTTGGAAGAAGCTGGTATTAAAATAGATTATATTGGCGGAACCAGTATGGGGGCTGTAGTTGGCGGATTGTATGCCTCAGGATATAATGCACGTCAAATTGATTCTATTTTTAAATCAACTGATTTTGATAAATTACTGCAAGATTATATTCCTCGAGCTTCTAAAAATTTTTATGAAAAGAAAAACGAAGAAATATATGCACTTTCTTTACCCTTTAATAAATTTAAAGTTGGTATTCCAATAGCCTTGTCAAAAGGATTGTACAATTACAATCTTTTAAATCAACTTACTTACCATGTTCGGAATGTTAAAGATTTTAGCCAATTGCACATCCCTTTTTTATGTATTGCAACCAATTTAGAAACGGGTGAAGAAGTGGTTTTAAAGGAAGGTTATTTAGCACAAGCGATGTTGGCCAGCTCTGCATTTCCATCCGTCTTTGCTCCAGTTGAAATTGATGATAAAATGCTTGTTGATGGTGGAATTACTAATAATTATCCTGTTGAAGAAGTACGGAAAATGGGTGCTGATATTATTATTGGCGTTGATGTACAAGACAACTTGAAAGATAGAAAATTATTAAAAGAGGCTACTAATATTTTGGTTCAAATTTCAAATCTTCAAATGATTGAAAAAATGAAAAAGAAAAAACAGCTTACTGATATTTATATCAAACCCAATATTTCGGACTTTAATGTAATTTCTTTTGAAGCACGTCAGCAAATAATAAAGAATGGGGAAGACGCAAGCTTTGAGGTATATGAAAAGATTAAAGCATTGGCAGAACAATCAAATACTGGAGAAATTCAAAAAAATAAAAAAATTAGTGACAGTATTTTCATAAAAAACATTGTGATTAACAATCAAAAAAATTATACCCGTTCATACGTAATAGGTAAACTAGGGTTTCAACAAAATGAAAAAATAAATTTCCAAGAACTAAAAGATGGTATTAACACCATGAATGCTACGCAGAATTTTAGTGCCATTCGTTATAAATTGTCTCAGAATGCCAATACAAATGAAGATGACTTATTACTAGATTTAACAGAAAACACCTCTAAAACTTTTTTGAAATTTGGCCTGCATTATGATGGTTTATACAAAAGTGCCCTTTTAGCAAACATTACACATAAAAAAGCTTTCTTTAAAAATGATGTTGCTTCTATAGACGTTATGCTTGGCGATAGTTTTAGATACAATTTCGATTATTATATAGACAATGGATTTTATTGGAGTTTTGGCATTAAATCAAGTCACTCCAGTTTCAACAGAAATATTGGAAACGGGGAATTACTCTCTCAATTTACGTATATTGACTATTCCCATTTTAGTAATCAGGCCTATATTCAAACCATTTTTGCGCAAAAATTTCTATTAGGACTTGGAGCGGAATGGGAACATTTAAAAATAAAATCAGAAACATTACACAGTACGCTACAAACTTCAGATGTAGAAAATCCTGTGACAGATAACAGTAATTATGAAAATGTTTTTGGATACATGAAATTAGATTCTTTTGATAATAAATATT
>CAIRNC010000009.1 GCA_903879875.1 uncultured Bacteroidota bacterium | reverse complement strand
GGGTCATTAAGATTTTTACTTCAAAATCTTCACTTACCATTACGTCATAAATCAAACCCAATTCATATATATCCACAGGGATTTCTGGATCAAAAATGGTTTTTAATTTATCTACTATTTCTTTTCCTAACAAATCGGTATCTATTTCTGGTGTCATGTTTTTTGCTTTTATAAAGACTTATTATTTGAATTATATTCTAACAGGTTCTACCCATTTGAAAATAAATGGATCTTCAGGTATAACCAACCGTTCTGAAATTTTAGCCATTCTTGCAGGCAATTTCATCAAGTAATCACGTGCCTTTTCGGCTTCGTCTGTTAAACCAGCAATCTTATCTATTTCCCATTTATCAATTAATTTTTGCATGATATCCACATAATCAGAAGCGGTATACACTCCAATACGTTGCGCGGAATCTGAGAAATGTTCAAAAGCTGAACTTATTTTTTGTCCTGATTCTCTCAAGAAATGCGCTGGCATTACAATCTTTTGTTTCATCATATATTGAAAAGCAAGCATCATTTCGCTTGGATCCACCTTAAAAATTTGATTGATGAATTCACTGTAAGCGTGATGGTGTCGCATTTCGTCACCCGCAATCATTTTGCACATTTTAGCTAATTTATTATCACCATAACTTTTGGCCAATTGCGACACTCTATTATGTGAAACATAAGTTGCTAGTTCTTGAAAACTGGTATAAACAAAGTTTTTATAAGGATCTCTTCCGGTACCAATATCAAAACCATCGTTGATTAGATGTTGAGTCGTAATTTCTACTTCCCTCATATTAACACGTCCTGATAAATACAAATATTTATTCAGCACATCGCCATGACGATTCTCTTCACCAGTCCATTGACGCACCCATTTTGACCAACCGTTGCGCTCTAAATTATCCACACCTTCCACCTCTATCAACCAGTTTTCATAAGTTGGCAAAGCTTCTTCGGTAATGGTGTCACCAACCATGGCAACCCAAAAATCATAAGGTAAATCTTTAGCAATTTCGCGTAACTCTTTTACTTCTTCAAAGAAAGTATCGCTTTCTGAATTGGGTAAAAAATCAGAGGGTTGCCATATTTTCTCTACTGGAATTAGATACTGATCGACAAAACTATCTACTTTTTCTTCTAGAAACTGCATTACTTCTAGGCGTATGTTTTTTATAGACATAGTAATATTAGTGTTTTAATATTAAAATTCAGGCTAACCTTAAAATTTTAATGAATTGACTATTTAATTTTTAATGGATTGAATTATTGCTTGTTCTGTTTTTTCCATAAGCACCTCAAAAGGGTAGTCTTTTACAGCAAAAGCATTATGAACGGTAAAGGTAATACGTTTTCCAAGTCCAAACGGGAAAAACCCGAATTTAACAAACTTCCAAGAGTTATTTATCGTTATTGGAACTATGTATGCCGAAGGTGCGTATTTGCAAAGTATTTTTAATCCGCTTTGAGCAAATTCTTTTGGTTTTCCTGTTTTACTACGTGTGCCTTCTGGAAAAATTACTGCGGAGCGATTGTGCTTTTCGATATATTCTGAAAGCCCTTTGATGATTGGAATGGCTTGTTTCGGATCTTTTCTATCAATCAAAACCGAGCCTCCGTGAGTTAAGTTATAAGAAACACTCGGAATGCCTCTGCCAAGTTCTTTTTTGCTGACAAATTTTGGATGAAAAGCTCTTAAAAACCAAATCATACCGATAATATCATATAAACTTTGATGGTTGGAAACAAAAATTATAGGCACTCCTTTTGGAATAGTGGCTCTGTTTTCTACAACATAAGTCGTTCCTAGCAAATGTCCGATTCTTAAAAGAAAAAAGTTAAGGTAATCGACACTTTTTTTATGAGCTTGGTAACCAAAAACATTGAAACATATCCATTGAATGGGGTGAAATAGCACCAATGTCAACAAAAACAAAGTAATGCTGATTATAGACAAAGGATAAGATACTATTTTTTCCATTAGTAAAATATAAATGCCAAAAGTACAAAATATATTTTGGTTCTAAAAAATAGAAAAAAGGAGATGTTTTTGAATCTTCTTTTTAACCAAACTATGGAGCTCTAAAAGTGGTATAAGATTCCCTTTCGCAACCCTTTTTTGACTTTCAATAGACAACCAACAACTCTTTACATTGCTGTTTTTGTAGCTGTTGTTTTTAAATCCGAAACTTTATAGGTTTTTCCGTCTGCAACAGATTCTGTTTTTTCAACTAATTTTTCTGGCGTAAGTACGGC
>CAIRNC010000008.1 GCA_903879875.1 uncultured Bacteroidota bacterium | reverse complement strand
CTCAATCTTTTTTTCGCAACTACTCTCAAATCTTTTTTTACAAAGATATAAATCATTTACCAATTTGGTAACAACTCGTGTTTTATTTTTTCAGATTCCAGTTTTTTGCATTTTTTTGGAAGCATAACAGTTAATTCATAAATAGACGCAACAAACTTGCGTATATAGACCCAAATTAGGATGGATTTTTGAAGGTTTGTTTCTCCTTAATTATCCCCACCAAATATATAAAATAATCGCAATGAATTTTAAAAACTATGAGCTATCGGGTTGGTAAAACTTCGACGGCTCGGATATGCAATAAATAGCTCTTGTAGGATAGCGTTATCTGGGTTTTTATCCAACTAACTTCCTTTAACCTAAAGCAACCTTTCGAGAAAATAGTGCCATTACGTCGTTGCTTTTATTCTCGAATAATAGTAATCTTCCGCCTGATTTCATTGCCTAATTCATCGACAACAGTAACATAATGGATGCCATTTTCAGGAAGTATGGGCATTTCATGAAAGGTTTTGGTGGTGCCCAGATAGGCTTTGTCCAAATACCAAAAAAGCGGGGTCTCTCTATTGGAATGCGCTACTTTCAAAATCACCGGTTGGATTTCGCTGTTAAAATTTTTTGTCAAATAGATTTTACTGTCCGATTTTGGATAAATAAAATCTATAGTCGCTGTTTGGGTTGTGATGCAATCTTTTCGATAAGGAGGCAAAAGTTGGTAATCAATATGTTGGTTTTTGTAATACCATTCCATCACGGGAGGCAATATAAACCAAGATTTTGCAACCATGTTTGCTACATTTTCACAGCTGCTATTGACTCTAAATTGTCCCGTTTTGTCTAAATGAATGGTTTTATGATACGGACAAATGGATGTTGTTTTCCCTTTCAAAGAAATGAATTGCTTTATTTTTGGACAATCGGTTTTGGCTAAATGTCCACTAAGTGCACAAACTTCTACTTCTTCCAAGTCGTTTAATGGCGTATCGAACCATTTTTGGCGAGGTAATAAATTAAAAACATCAAACAAAATAGGTGCTGCACTGCTTACTCCCGTTAAGGTTGGTCTGCCTTCGCCCGAAGCGTTTCCCACCCAAATGCCTACTACATATTTGGAGTTAGTGCCAATGGCCCAAGCATCACGGTTGCCATAACTGGTGCCTGTTTTCCATGCTATTTTCAACGAACTATCATAAAATTTCCAAGCCTCATCCCCTTCTGGACGATTGACTTCTTCCATAGCATTGTAGGTAAGCCAGATGGCTCCTGCTCCTAAAATGGTTTTCTGATAGCTGGGTTTGCCATAATCAGTAGTAAAATCATTTTTAAAATTGAGTTCAGCAAATTCATGCGTTCGGTATTTTCCTTGATTTTTATTGAAATAATTGATCGTTGACGAAAGTCCAGCGTAGGTTCGGCACAAATCCCAAAGATTGCTTTCGGCACCTCCCAAAATTAAGGATAACCCATAATGATCGGGCGGTTTCGAAATGTCTCTCAATTGAAATTTTTGCAATTCATCATAAAATTTATTGACACCAAAACTTTGCAACATCAATACCGCTGGGATATTCAAAGATCGAGACAACGCCCGATGCGCAGGCACCGCGCCGTCAAAAGTAAGGTTGAAATTCTGTGGAGCATAGCCCGAAATTTGCGTGGGAATATCAGCTACCAGCGTGTTTGGCAACAACTCGCCATCATCGAGCATGGCGGCATAAAGCAAAGGTTTTAAAATACTTCCGGTGCTTCTCGGCGCATTGATAATATCCACATCTTTTTGATGCTGTAAATCCGTTGGCGAATTGCCCACATAACTCATGATATTTCTGTTGGAAACATCCACCACCAAAATGGCTAAATTATGCACCTCATTTTGTTTGTATTGCTTGTAATAATAATTGGCAATCTGGTTGACACGGTTTTGCAACGCCATTTCAACGGTTGTTTTTACGCGAGTTCCTTCTTGATTTTTAGCTACTCGTTGCAACAATTGAGGGGCGATTTGTGGTAAATCGAATGGTTTTTGAGGCAAGGGTTCGGCAACAGAAAGCAAGTAGGTCTGTTGGTCAATGACACCTTTTTTTACTAGTTTTTTCAAAAGTAAGTTGCGCTTGAAACGTAATTTTTCTTGGTTTTTTCCTGGATAAATCAAACTTGGAGCATTGGGCAACACCGCTAATGTAGCACTTTCTGCCCACGACAATTGATGCGATTGCACGCCAAAATAACGCCAAGAGGCCATTTCGAGCCCCACAACATTGCCACCAAAAGGAGCGTGAGCGGCGTATAAAGCTAAAATTTCGTCTTTAGAATCCCGAAGTTCCAACCGAGTTGCCAAAATAATTTCGATGATTTTTTCCAAATACGTACGCCCTTTTCCTTTTCGAGACAAGCGAACGACTTGTTGGGTCAACGTGCTGCCGCCACGAACTACTTTTCCTGCTTTATTGTTTTGTTTCACGGCCTTGAACATGGCCGCAGGATTGAATCCAGGATGCTTGTAAAAATATTCATCTTCAAAATAAACAATACACTTTTTGAATTTTACAGGTACACTGTCTTGTGCAGGAAATCGCCACTGCCCATCGCTAGCTATTTTAGCGCCCAACAATTCGCCTTCTTTGCTCTCAATTACTGTGGCATAAGGTTCTTGAAACAAGTTTTTTGGCAATGAAAAATAATAAACTATCAAAAGTAATACTACGATTGACGCTTTTATTTTGTTCCGTTTTATCGCGTTAATTATTCGTTGAGGCAACGCTTTTAGTTTTGTTTTCAATTTATTATTCAAAAAAATGTTCCCAAAGATTATATAGTTTATCGTTGTTTTCGTTATATGTTTTTTTGAATTTTAAAACTAGCGTGTCTTTGTCTAGAGTTGGGTTTTCATAGTATTCAATGAATTGAGCATCGTACTTCATATCAACTTTTTTTAATTTCAAAACGACTTCCTTGATTTGAATTAACTTTTCATTTCTCCATTGATAAATAGTTTTTCTTTTTGGCATATACCAACTTCCTTCATACTCTACTTTTAATGTTTTATTTTCTTTATCGATAATATAAT
>CAIRNC010000007.1 GCA_903879875.1 uncultured Bacteroidota bacterium | reverse complement strand
ATGTATATTTTACTTTGCTTGATGGTAATACCCAATCCATAAAAGCCGAAGTTGGAACTGTGTCTGTTGAAAATCCTAGTTTCTTAGATATTTTTGAGATAATTGCACGTGAAAAAGAATTTTCTTTTCTATCAGAAACTCAATTGGAGTTAGCGCAGGAAAATGGAAAACCTATTTATAAGTTTTTTGCAGGCTGTTCAATCATGGTTAATGGTGGACCTATTGGAACACTTTGTATTGCTAATGCTTCATATAAGACTGTCTCTACAATGGAGTTGAAAATACTTCGACAAACCGTTCAACAAATAGAGACAGTACTATTACTGCATTCTCAAAAAGAAATCCTTCAAAAAGAACTTGATTTAAGAAATGAACATATTCAAACATTCGCAAATAATACAAACGAAATTATTTATGAATTAGATATCAACGGAAAATTTATTTTTGTTTCTAAGGGTTTTACAACTCTTTTGGGATATGAAATGGATGAAGTTGTTGGAAAAGGTTTTGATCAATTTGTACATCCTGAGGATATTGAAAGTTGTTTTATTTTTTTAAATAATGTTGTTCTAACAGGTAAAAGTGACGAAGAAATCACTTACCGGGTTTTTCATAAAGATGGTTCCATACGTTGGCACACCTCACAGGCTAATAAAATAACAAATGCTGAACTTTCGGTATATATTGGTCACGCAAGAGATGTAACTGAATCTATTGAAAGTAATTTAGAACTTTTAAAACAAAGGAACTTTTACGAAAAAATATTAGATAGATTACCAATAGCTGTAGCAGTTTTTGACCGAGATCATAAATACTTATATTTAAATCCCACTTCTATTATTAACAAAGAACTACGAGCATTTATAATAGGAAAAGATGATTATGAATATGCTATTCATACCAAAAGAGAAACTGCTTTTGCAGAAGTCCGTTGGAATAAATTTGAAGAAGCACTTACAAATAGAAAATCATTAGAATGGGAAGATATTTTGAAACAACCCGATGGAGAACTCATTTATCATACCCGAAAATACACCCCTGTTTTTGATGATAATGGGGATTTTGAATTGATGATTGGATTTGGAATCAATATTACTGAAAGCAAAAGAGATCAAGTTGAAATTTTAAAAAGTAAACAATTAATACAAAGTATTCTTCAAAATGTGGCAGTAGGTATTCTTGTTCAAGGGCCTCAATCTGAAATGTTAGAAAGCAATAAAGCGGCACTTGAAATGTTGGGATTGACGGAAGATCAATTACTTGGCAAAACCTCTTTTGACAGCTCATGGAGAGTCATACATGAGGATCGAAGTAATTTTAAAGCCGAAGATCATCCGGTACCTAAAGCCATACAACTGCGAAAACCAGTAAATAAAGTAGTAATGGGCGTATTTCATTATCAATTAAATGATTTCGTCTGGTTACTTGTTGACGCTATGCCTGTATTTAATGACAAACAGGAATTGATTTATGTCGTTTGCACTTTTAATGATATTACTGAACTCAAAAAAGCTGAAGAAAGTCTTAAAATAAGTAACGAACGATTTGATTATTCAAGTAAAGCCACCTCCGATGCCTTATGGGATTGGGATTTGTTAACCGATGAAATATATGTTGGAGAAGCCTATACCAACTTATTTGGTTATCAATTTGAAAACAATATTATAGCAGCCAATTTATGTGAAACATTTGTTCATCCTGATGACTTGAAGGCTTATAATGAAGATGTAGAAGAAGCTATTGATAGTGGTTTAAGTTATTTTAGTGAAGAATACCGTTACTTAAAATCAGATGGTAATTATGCGTATGTAAATGATAGGGCCATAATCATTAGAAATGAAAAAGGGAAGGCTATTCGGATCATTGGTGCCATGCAAGACATCACACAAAAGAAAAAATTAGAAAATGAATTGTTACAAAGTGAAGCGCGATTTAAAGGTGCTTTTGACTATTCTGCCGTTGGAATGGCAATTGTGAATTCAAATTTTGAAATGATTGAAATTAACGATCAATTCTGTATCATGCTGGGCTATTCCAAAAAAGAATTAAAAAAATTGCGTTTTCATGAAATAACCCATCCTGATGATTTAGAGATTGATTTGGATGAAATGGAAAAAATCATTTCTGGAGAAATAAATAATTTTCATTTAGAAAAAAGATACTTACACAAGGATAAAAGCATTGTTTGGGGACATCTATCGGTATCGGCAGTAAAAAATGCTAACGGTGAAATTACTAACTTTTTAGGACAAGTAATTAACATAACTGAAAGAAAAAGAATAGAACAACTAAACATAGCGTTGATAGAAGAAAACAATAGAAACAAAACAATACAACTCAACGAAGCTAAAGACTTGTATCGCCTTCTTGCTCAAAATACTGTTGATTTGGTTTGTTTGCATAATTTAGATGCAACATTCCAATATGTTTCGCCTTCCATTACAAATTTACTTGGTTATAATCCTGAAGAAATGATTGGAAAAAGCCCAATTGATTTTGTTTTCACTGATGATTTAGCTCAGCTAGAAAAAACATTTGATGCTATTAAAGAAAATGATTTTGTATCGGGAGAATTTCGATTTAAAAATTATTTTGGCGACTATCTTTGGTTAGAAATAAATGCTGCAACAGTTAAGAAAAATGGTGAAATTATTGGTTATCAATCGAGTAATCGTAACATTAATCAACGAAAAGAAAACGAAGTTATAATTGAAAACGCATTACAAAAAGAGCGTCAATTAAACGAATTGAGGTCTAATTTAGTTTCAACTGTTTCTCACGAATTTAGAACACCAATGACCACCATTAGGGTTAGTAGTGAACTTATTGCACTTTATTTAGAAAAACAAGTACTTAATAATTCCGAAAAATTAAATAAACATTTAAAAACCATCACAAGCGAAATTGATCGTATCACAGATCTAATGAATTCGGTTTTAATCATTTCTAAAGATGACTCTGGAAAAACCACTTTCAATCCAACAAAAGTGGATTTAAAACAACTATGCAAAGATGTGATAGAAACTAGTTTTGCTAACCAAAAAGACGGAAGAAAAGTACACTTTGCTATTGAAGGTGAAAAATTCACCATTTTTGCGGACAAAAACCTAATGGAATATACATTGTTCAACTTGCTCAACAATGCATTTAAATATTCCATTGGCACTCCAGATATTGAACTCTATTTATACAATGATGCCTCAAATACTGCTATATTAGAAGTAATTGATTTTGGCATTGGCATCCCCGAAAGCGACCAACCTAAATTGTTTAATACTTTTTTTAGAGCTAGTAACACCAATGGTATTGACGGCACAGGTCTCGGGTTGTATATTGTAAAGACATTCATAGAAAAAAATGGTGGCACAATTAAACTAGAGAGCAAATTAGATAAAGGCACAAAAGTAAGCGTGAAATTTCCAGTATAAAAATCAACGATATGAGAAAAATTTTAATTATTGATGACGAAACTAGACTCAGAGAATCTATTGCAGAATTGTTTGATTTATATGGCTATTCCGTATGTGAAGCATGTGATGGAAAAGATGGTTTACTTAAAGTCCAACAATTCGAACCACACCTCATTATTTGTGATGTTATGATGCCCATCTTAGATGGTTATGGCTTTCTTAATGAAATAAAATCAAGTATTCATGCTGAAATCCCCGTGATTCTACTTTCTGCCAAGATTGAAAAATCGGATGAAATGAAAGGTAAAAATCATGGTGCTAAAGCATATATTAAAAAACCTTTTGATTTTAAAAAATTAAAAGAAGTTGTTGATTCCTATATTTTATAGGCAATTACAGGTGTATCTATACTATAAAATGTTTGAAAAAAATATTTTTTTAACTACCCATGCAACCTTTTCAGTACCTTTCTCGTCTATGCTAATAGAAGACTTTAGTTCAAAAATCTAAAATCGATAATGAAGGTAATACCATTAAATCAAAACGAAAGAGAAATAATCCAAATGGCTGTCGAACACAATCGACACGCACAACAACAGCTATACGGACAATTTTCGCCAAAGATGTTAAGCGTTTGTAGGCAATATATCAAAGACCTGCAACAAGCCGAAGATGTAATGATAACTGCTTTTATGAAAGTTTTTACAAACCTTAAAAATTTTGAGCACAAAGGAAGTTTTGAAGGTTGGATACGACGAATTATCATAAACGAATGTATTTCATTTATTAGAGTTCAAAAAAAAGTCAACTATATTGAAGAGGAAAGTTATTTTGAAGAAAGTTTCAATAACATTGAAACCGAATTTTCGACTGCTGAAATTCAATTCTTGATAGACCAATTGCCCGATGGCTATAAAATGGTTTTTAATTTATACTGTATAGAAGGCTATAAACATCAAGAAATTGCTACACTTCTTCAAATAAATGAAGGCACATCAAAATCGCAATTGTCACACGCTAGGAAATTGTTACAAGAGCAAATTATAAAATTAAATAAGGTTCAAAATGGAACAAACTAATTTAGAAAATCAAATTAAAAACAAGCTGAATCAACGTAGCATTCCACCCGCTGCTGCATCTTGGGATCGATTGGACGCCATGTTAAGTATTGCTGAACCTGGCGAGAGCGAATTGGTAAAACCAAAACGCAATTGGGGTTGGATGTATATTGCCGCAAGTTTTTTGGGCTTCCTTTTGATTACTACTGTATATTTTTCTCAAACCGAAACCATGATTGATGCAGGGAAAATACCGTCAGGAGTAAGTAAAAATCAATTAGTAGTAAACCAAACTAAAATGGTTGAAACCAAAACTCGATTAGTAGTAAACCAAAATCAATTAGTAGTATACAAAAATCAATTAAGTGAAAGCAAAACTCGATTAGCAAACGAATCAATCATCAATCAAAAAAACAATCCTATTGCAGTTGACTTAAAATCATCAGAAAGCCAAAATCCAGAAGCAAAAAGTAACACATCCAAAACAACCAAGCCAAAATACATTGCATCAAATGTTTTGCTTGCTAGTGTTCAACCTGCCACTGATTTAGAAAAACCTATCCGAAAAAGTGATTTGAAAATCGACCCAAAAAGCCTACTTTCAGAAGTTGAAGGCGAACTCAATCAAACTTTTAGAGAAACTACTTTAGAAAGATTAAGCCGTAATTTCAAAACCATTAGAACGGCGGTAGCCAATAGAAACAAAGAATAAAAATCAAAAAACAAACCCTTAAAAATTAAAATCATGCAAAAGACAATCCTTTATGTATCCATCTTGTTATGCTATTTCATTGCCTCAAAAATGAATGCCCAAGAAACTTTTGAGCAACGTGCTAAAGCCATTGCCGAAAAAATTGAAAAAATTACTACCGAAGAAAAATTAGCGTTGAAAGACCAAGTCGATGACATCAACAAACAGGTGGAATTAAATAAACTTTCTCAAGAACAAGCCGATAAAATGAAAGCGGATATTGCCGCAGTTCAAGCCAAAAAAATTGAAACTCGAGTAGCTTTGGAAGAAGCAAAATTAACCGAATTGGTGAAAGAAAAAGTAAATGAAAAAGTAAAAATTAATACAAACAAAATAGAATTAAAGTACATGGATACTGTAGTTGATTCCTACATTAAAATTAAAATGCCAAGAAACAGCACAAAACATCATAAAGCAAAACGGGATATTAGAACCACCACACAATTTGTTTTAGCCGCGGGGGTTAACAATGTAATTACCAACGGAAGTGCTCAAAATTCTGACTTTAGATATTGGGGTTCTCATTTCTACGAATGGGGAGTTACAGCCAACACACGGGTTTTTAAAAACGATAATTTGCTTCATATAAAATATGGTTTTTCGGTGATGTACAACAACCTTAGACCAACCGATAATCGAAAATTTGAAGTAACAGGCAACCAAACCAATCTTGTGCTTGACCCTATAAATCAACAAGATTCTAGATTAAAAAGTGTGTATTTAGTTCTACCTGTCCATTTTGAATTTGACTTTTCAGGAAATAAAACTAAAGACGGAAAGCCTTATTTCAAATCACAAAAAGGTTTTCGATTAGGTGTAGGTGGATATACTGGAATTAATTTAAAGTCGAAACAATATTTAGAATATGATGAGAACGGCTACGAAAATTGTCAGGTTACCAAAGGTGATTTCAATACAAGCAATTTTATTTATGGGGTAAGTTCCTATATCGGTTACAAAGAAACCAGTTTGTACATGAAATACGACCTAAACCCTTTGTTTACAAATAACGTAGTAAAACAAAACAATATCTCCTTGGGAATTCGTTTCGATTTTAATTAAGAATAATTTTGTGTTAGGTTTTTTAGGAAAAGAGTGTTTCAGCAATGAGGCACTCTTTTTTAAATTTGAGCAAAATTAAATCTCAGGCATCTAAAAGAAAAAACCCTTAAAATCATACGATTTTAAGGGTTTTAATTTAATTTATATTTCTACTGGCGGAGAGTAAGGGATTT
>CAIRNC010000006.1 GCA_903879875.1 uncultured Bacteroidota bacterium | reverse complement strand
GTTTATTAATTTCAGATAAATGATAAACAATGTAAAAAGTTTTTTTAGTATCAAAGACTTAGAAAACCTTTCTGGGGTAAAAGCACATACCATCAGAATTTGGGAAAAAAGATACAATATACTTGAACCAATAAGAACCGAAACCAATATTAGAACTTATGATTTAGCTAATTTACAAAAGCTTTTGAATGTAGTCCTTTTAAACAATTTTGGATATAAAATCTCCCGAATCGCAGAATATAACTCTGATAAAATTGCAAAATTGGTTCGAGAAATAATTTCTGAAAAAAGTTCTCAAAGTCATGCCATTAATGCTTTTAAAATGGCAATGATTAATTTTGATCAAGCCTTATTTTTAAATACTTACAACAATTTACTTTCAGAAAAATCATTCCGACAAATTTTTTATGAAGTGGTAATTCCACTGATGAATGAAATAGGATTGTTATGGCAAGCAGGTACAATTTCACCTGCACAGGAGCATTTCATAACGTTTTTAATCAAACAAAAATTACTAATAAATACCGAAAAGGTTCAAATTCTTGAACCAATAAGAAACGATAAAGTTTTCGTTTTATATCTTCCTGAGAACGAAATTCATGAGTTGGGATTGATGTATTTGAATTATGAAATATTATTACATGGTTATAAGACAATTTATCTTGGTGAAAGCGTACCTATAGATAGTTTAAAAGACATGAAAAAATATTTTGACAATATTGTCTATGTCTCCTATTTGACCGTTCAACCAACAAAAGATGCAATTGACGACTACGTGAAATCTATTTTAACTGAAATAATTAATGCCAATTCTGAAATTTGGTTTTTAGGTAGAATGACCGAATTTATTGACACTAAAAGCCTTCCAGAAACGATAAGTATTTTTAAATCTATTGAAGATTTAGTCAAAGAATTATAATTTGTTGTTAATGTTTGATTTTTGTTTAACTTTGCATTACCTTTGTTAAACAGATGAAAAAAACAATCACAATTATAGGTTCAGGATTTTCCGCTTTAGCAGCTTCTTGCTATTTAGCGAAGGAAGGGTTTGAAGTAACAATTTTAGAAAAAAACCCTACGGTTGGCGGTAGAGCAAGACAGTTAGTCAAAGATGGCTTTACATTTGATATTGGTCCAACCTGGTATTGGATGCCAGATGTTTTTGAGAAATTCTTTGCTGATTTCAACAAGAAACCATCCGATTATTATCATCTCGATAAGTTAAATCCTGCTTATGAAGTCTATTTCAACGATTTAGATTCTATACAAATTCCAGATAATTTACCTGAAATTCTAAATATTTTTGAAAAAGAAGAAAAGGGTAGTTCAATTCATTTAGAATCATTTCTAGATAATGCTAAACATAACTACGATGTAGCCATTAAGGATTTAGTGTATCGTCCAGGAATTTCTATCACTGAATTGATAACGCCTGTAACTATAAAAAAAGTAAATCAATTTTTTAGTACAATCCGAACATCCGTTCGGAAAAAAATTAAAAATAATCGCCTTCAACAAATTATGGAATTTCCCGTTTTGTTCCTTGGCGCCAAACCATCAAATACGCCTTCATTTTATAGTTTTATGAACTATGCTGATTTTGGATTAGGAACTTGGCACCCAAAAGGGGGTATGTATGAAGTGGTTAAAGCAATGGTTTCTTTGGCAGTCGAATTGGGTGTGACTATTAAGACCAATCAAAATGTCGAGAAAATTAATGTTGAAAATGGAGTGGTGAAAAGTATTATTTCAAATGGAGAAACAATTTTTTCTGACGCAGTTTTAAGTGGTGCTGATTATCATCATACTGAAACCTTATTAGAAGAAAAATATAGAGGTTATTCGGAAAAATATTGGAATTCTAAGATTTTTGCACCATCTTCGTTATTATTTTATGTTGGCTTTGATAAAAAAATAGAAAATGTTTCTCATCATACTTTATTTTTTGATACGGAGTTTGATGTTCATGCAAAAGATATTTACGACGATCCAAAATGGCCTGAAAAGCCTTTGTTTTATGCCAGTTTCCCTAGTAAAACAGATGCTTCAGTAGCTCCAAACAATAAAGAAGCAGGAATTTTTCTGATTCCAATTGCTCCAGGTATTGAAGATACGGCTGAAATTAGAGAGAAATATTTTAATAATATTATAGACCGATTTGAAACCTTAACGAATCAAAAAGTTTCAGATTCAATTATTTTTAAAGAAAGTTATTGTGTCAACGATTTTGTGAAAGATTACAATTCTTATAAAGGTAATGCGTATGGTTTAGCTAATATTTTGACACAAACTGCTTTTTTGAGACCTAAGATTATTAGCAAAAAAGTAAAAAATCTATTTTTCACAGGGCAATTAACGGTACCGGGACCTGGAGTTCCCCCATCCATAATTTCAGGAAAAATAGTATCGGATTTAATAATTAAACAATTTTCAAATAAATAAAAAAGTATGAAAAAATTATTTGATGAAGTATCCTTCAAATGTAGTGTGTTAGTGACCAAAAGTTATAGCACTTCATTTTCGATGGCAGTAAAAATGCTAGCGCCAAGCATCCGAGAAGCTATTTATAGTATTTATGGTTTTGTTCGTTTTGCTGATGAAATTGTAGATTCATTTCACGGATTTGATAAAGAAACTTTAATAAATGATTTTGAAAACGAATATTATAAAGCGCAGAAATTGGGTATCAGTTTAAACCCCATTTTAAATTCATTTCAGCAAACCGTTAAAAAATACAACATAGAGGATGATTTGATTCAATCCTTTTTGAAGAGCATGAAAATGGATTTAATAAAATCAGATTACAATCACACAAAAGAATATGAAGAATATATTTATGGCTCAGCTGATGTAGTTGGTTTAATGTGTTTGAAAGTTTTTGTGAACGGAAATGACACTAAATATAATGAATTGAAAGCTGAAGCAATGCGTTTGGGTTCTGCTTTTCAGAAAGTCAATTTCTTGAGGGATTTAAAAGACGATAATTTGGTTTTAAACCGAAACTATTTCCCGGGTGTCAATTTGAATTCATTCGATGAAAATGCAAAGGATAAAATTATCAAAGAAATTGAAGAAGATTTCTTAGTTGCATTTCAAGGTATTAAGAAATTGCCTTTAGAAGCAAAATTCGGAGTGTATACGGCTTTTGTAT
>CAIRNC010000005.1 GCA_903879875.1 uncultured Bacteroidota bacterium | reverse complement strand
GAAAACACCTTCCGTGAGTAATTTTAGAGTAGATAAACGTACATTGAAAATGGATGTTTCGGTAAAAGACTCCAAATTAGCACCAAGATATTGTGGTGTTACTATTTCTGGAATTACTATAAAACCTTCACCAGAATGGTTGCAAAACCGATTAAAATCAATTGGATTAACCCCAAAAAATAATATAATTGATGTTACTAATTATGTCTTACATGAATTGGGACAGCCATTACACGCTTTTGATGCTGCCAAAATTAAAGGTAATAAAATTATTGTAAAAACAGTTGATGCGGGTACAAAATTCAGAACCTTAGACGATGTTGAACGCATTTTACATGAAGAAGATTTAATGATTTGTGACGAAAGTGGTCCCATGTGCTTCGCAGGAGTATATGGAGGTAAAGACTCAGGAGTTTCAGATAAAACAACGGCTATATTTTTAGAAAGTGCCTATTTTAATCCTGTTACAATTCGAAAAACGGCAAAACGACACGGTTTGAGTACTGATGCTTCTTTCCGATTTGAACGAGGTGTTGATTCCACGATTACGGAATATGCATTAAAAAGAGCCACTATTTTAATTCTTGAAGTTGCAGGAGGTGAAGTAACATCGGACATTACAGATATTTTTCCAAAGAAAATTGAAGATTTCCCCGTGTTTTTAAATTTTGAAAAAGTAGCTAAAATAATTGGTCAAGAAATACCAAAAGAAACGATAAAGAAAATTTTAGCTTCTTTGGATATCAAAATTAATAGTATTTCTGATGTTGGTTTAGGATTGATAATTCCGTCTTATCGAGTGGATGTTCAAAGAGAAATTGATGTAGTGGAAGAAATTTTAAGAGTTTATGGCTATAATAACATCAATATTTCTAAAAAATTAAATGCTTCTGTAGCCAACGCCCCTCGAACCGAAGATTATAAAGTTCAAAATATAATTGCCAATCAATTAACTTCGATGGGATTTAATGAAATGATGGCCAATTCATTGACAACTCCTGATTATGTTGGACTGTCAGAATTGCTAAATGAAGAAAATAATGTTTTGATAATGAATCCTTTGAGTAAAGATTTATCAGCAATGAGACAATCTTTATTGTTTTCAGGATTAGAAGCAGTTTCCTATAATAGTAATCGTAAAAATTCCGATTTAAAATTATTTGAATTTGGTAAATCATATCATAAATTAGCCAATAAGTTTGACGAAAGAAAGCATTTGACGCTAATTGTTACCGGAAATAGATTGCCTGAAAGTTGGACAAATACGCAAAATGCAACGGATTTTTTCTTGTTTAAAGGTTATGTGAATACCATTTTATCTCGTCTAGGCATCGAAGGAACCAAATCAGCGCCTTTGCATTCGGATGTTTTTGCAGAAGGCATTGCAATAATGAAAGGCGATGTAATTTTGGTAGAATTTGGTACCATCAAAAAATCAATTGTAAAGCATTTTGATATTAAGCAAGAAGTTTTATTCGCTGATTTCAATTGGGACTTGATTTTGGAATCTATTTGTAATAAAATAAAGTTCACAGAAATTCCTAAATATCCTGAAGTACGAAGAGATTTAGCTTTGCTAGTAGATGAAAATGTTTCATTTGAAACACTTTATAAATTAGCACGTCAAACGGAAAAAAGTTTGTTAAAAGAAATCAATCTTTTTGATGTTTATACCGGTAATAATTTGCCAGAAGGCAAAAAATCGTATACCATTAGTTTCATTATTCAAGATGCAACAAAAACGCTTACAGATGTTCAAATTGATAAGATAATGAGTAAGTTACAAAAGAATTTCGAATCAGAAACGGGAGCGATTTTAAGGTAAAAAGATTCACTTTAAAAAAAATCCTAATCGAAAGATTGGGGATTTTTTTATTTCTTAAAGTTTTTAATTCCTGCTTTCAACCATTTTTCATATTCTGGAATGTTGGGAGTGTAACTAATTGTTGGAGTTGCCAAATTCAAATTAGTTCCGTTCAAATCAGTAATTACATATAAAGGTTGTGTATTGGTATTGTATTTTGAAATCATAAAATCAGTCCATTTATCACCAATAGTTTCAATTTCAGCACCTGTTTTTGATGTAAATCTTTCATTGACTGGCAATTCTCTTTTGTCGTCAACATATAATGATATTAAGACGACATCATTTTTTAGTATTGAAACTATACTTTTGTCTGTCCAAACATTATTTTCCATTTTTCGACAATTTACACAAGCAAAGCCTGTAAAATCAATCATAATGGGTTTATTAACCGTTTTTGCATAAGCCAATCCTTTTTCATAATCATCAAAAATTATGATTTGATTTGGACCATACTTTGCTCCTTCAGGTAATGCACTTGAAGCCGTATTTGCAGCTGAACTTCCAATTCCTAAAGGACTTTCACTATATTCCATTGG
>CAIRNC010000004.1 GCA_903879875.1 uncultured Bacteroidota bacterium | reverse complement strand
TTGAAATCAAAAAAAAAGTCTTCCAAAAGGAAGACTTTAATTTATATGGGCTAATAAAATTAGTTTACTTGTCCTTCTAATTCAGCACCTGCTTTAAATTTAACTACTTTTTTAGCAGCAATTTTAATAGTTGCTCCAGTTTGAGGGTTTCTTCCGTCTCTTGCAGCTCTATCTGATACTGACCAAGATCCAAAACCTACTAAAGAAACTCTTCCACCTTTTTTCAAAGTACCACCTACATTACCTAAAAATGACTCTAAAGCTAATTTAGCAGCAGCTTTAGTAATTCCTGCGTCAGCAGCGATAGCATCGATTAATTCTGATTTGTTCATAATAAAAAGTTATTAATTGTTGGTTAAACATTATTGTTATAATAACAAATTTAGTAGGAAATCCGTATTGAACAAGACTTTTGCAGGCTTTTTAATCAATTTGTTGATAACTTACTCTAATTGTTGATAAACTAAGTTGTTTTTTAAGAAAAAACCCTCAAATCAGCGTTTATAGCACCTAACGAGCTATTGCATTTGAAGAAAACTGTATGCCGTTTAGCAGTTCAGATACTAGCATTTTTTTCTTTCCTGGAAACTGGAGGCTTAAAATTTGAATAAAGCCATCTTGTACAGCGATTTTTAATTCTTTTTTGGTTGCTATAATTTGACCAATTTGGGCTTCATGATTTTCATATTGAATTTGGGCTCCATAAATTTTCACATTCCATTCTTGATTGGAATCATAAAAATAACACCAAGCCGCTGGATAAGGTGAAAGTCCTCGAATTAAATTATGAATGTCAAATGCTGATTTTGTCCAATCAATTTTACAATTCTCTTTGTTTAATTTATAAGCTGTTTTTATCTCAGCATCTTCTTTTTGAACTATAGTTTTCACAATATTATTCTCAATTAAATTCAATGTTTTTACTACGGTTTCACTTCCTAGGTCCATTAACTCGTCGTGTAATTGTCCTGCATTTTCATTGGTTGAAATTGCCATTTCAGTGCTCATAATCATTGCTCCTGTATCAATTTTTTCGTCAATAAAAAAGGTGGTTACTCCAGTTTTAGTTTCTCCATTAATAATCGCCCAATTTATTGGTGCTGCTCCACGATAATTAGGCAACAAGGAGGCATGCAAATTAAAAGTTCCGAGTTTTGGCATTTCCCAAACTGCTTTTGGGAGCATTCTAAAAGCAACTACAATTTGTAAATTAGCTTGTAATGCTTTTAATTCCGTTAAAAAAGTCTCATCTTTTAAATTCGTTGGTTGTAGTAATTTCAAATCATTTGCTAAAGCATATTCTTTAACTGCTGAAAATTTTATTTTCTGACCGCGGCCTGCAGGCTTATCTGCTGCTGTAATTACACCAACAACTTCATATTTATTTTTAATTATAGTGTCCAAAATGCCAACGGCAAATTCGGGAGTTCCCATAAAAACGATTCGTAATTTCTCCATTATGATTTTAAACTGTATTTATTATTGGATTTAATCTCAATTACATTATTTTCTAACAAATTTTGAAGTGCAAAGATAACATCGTCTGTGGATTGTTGGGTTGCATATTGAATTTCTCTTGAATTTAATTGTTGTTCCGCTAGCAATTTCAAGATTTGCTTGGCAACTGAAACAGCATTGACTTTTGGTTTGACTTTGGCAATACAAAAGGAGCAAATGCCACAATCGGCAGCTTTTTGCTCTCCAAAATAAGATAGAATCAATTTACTTTTACAATTTTCGGAATCACTTACATAATTCAAAACCGATTTTAGTTGTTCTTTTTTGAGTGTATTTTGATTCTCTAAATATTTAGAAACCCTATTTATCGTTCGTTCGTCCTCCCTTACTTCATTAAATATCAAAACAGTGTCATTGTTTTTGGCTTGATAATCAATAATAGCTTTGTCTTTTAATTTTTGTAATAATTGAATCACTTCTGCTTCCGTCGTATTGGCTTTTTTTGAAATTAACGACAAATTCAATGCGGTAGCTACCTCATAAATTCCCGTATAATTTCGAAGAATCGAAACAATTATAGCTTCATCATTTGGATTCAAACTCATATACCGAATCACTTCTTTGGATGGAATTATGAATTGTATGATGACTTTTTCTGAAAATTCTTGCGAAAGAGAAATGACACCTTGTCGGTCAAGAAACTGCATTGCATTGAAAGTTTTCAATACTGGAAATTGATATTTCAAACAAAATTGGTTCAAATTGAAAGCGAATTTTTCGTCAATTCCTTCGCCATAAGCAATTTGAAAATAATTGCATAATTTCACATACATCAGGGTCAAGAAATTTTTATCCGGCAATACAGCTATAAACTGATGTTCCGCTTGAAGTGCATCGGTAGGACTTGTTAAAAGAACTGCAAAAGCTTTCTCTTCATTTCTCCCTGCGCGACCTGCTTCTTGATAATAATTTTCTAAGTTTTCAGGCAACTGAATGTGAATAACCGTTTTCACATTGGCTTTATCGATGCCCATTCCAAAAGCATTAGTAGCAACAATTACTTGTGCTTCATCCTTCATCCAGCGTTGCATGTTTTTATCTTTCTCTTTACTAGACAAACCACCATGATAGTAAGTAGCACTAAATCCAAGCGATTGCAATTGAGCTGCAACATCAATACACGATTTTCGGTTTCGTACATATATTATAGACGATTCTTTATTTTTAGTTAAAATCTGACTTACTTTAAACAGCTTGTCTTCTGCTTTAAAAACCATATAAGCAATGTTCTTTCGCTCAAACGATTTTTGAAAAAAAACTGGTTTTTCAAGCCCTAATTGTAAAACTACATCTTCTTGTACTCGTTTAGTAGCCGAAGCAGTTAATGCTAAAAAAGGCACTTTAGAAAAATGTGTTTTTAAAGCAGCAATTTTCAAATAAGCGGGTCTAAAATCATGTCCCCATTGCGACACACAATGTGCTTCGTCAATGGCAATTAAATTTATGGGTAGATTTTTTATTCGTTCTGAAATCCAATCACTTTGCAAGCGTTCGGGAGACAAATAAAGAAATTTATAATTGCCATACAAACAATTGTCTAAAAGCGCAATCATATCGTCCGATGAAATACCGCCAGTGAGAGCAATAGCCTTGATGTTTCGTTTTTCTAAATTAGCCACTTGGTCTTTCATCAAAGCAACAAGAGGAGAAATCACCAAACAAATCCCCTCTTTCATCAATGCGGGAACTTGAAAACAAATAGATTTTCCACCACCAGTTGGCAACAATGCAAACGTATCTTTTCCTTCCAAAACCGAATCAATAATCTCGTTTTGCAACGACCTAAATTGTTCGTGTTTCCAGTATTTTTGAAGAATGGATACGGCTGTTGGCATGTTTTGAAGTTTCGATTATTTAAGAAACGATTTAATGAAATAGGTATTGAAAATTAAAAGTAGTAAAACGCAAGGAATAAAACAATATTAAATCATTTTACAAAGGCAATCGTTTTTTCATTTGCTCCACAATCCGATACGTGGCGGGACAAATCGGAATATTTTTCAAAGTGATGTCGGTAATTTGTTGAAACTTTTTTCGGTCGGTATGTGGAAATTCTCTACAAGCTTTTGGACGAACATCATATATCATACAAGTATTTTCAGCATCCAAAAAGGTACAAGGCACCGATTGTAAAACATAATCGGTATCTTCATCTATGCGCAAATAGTTGGCTATAAATTGTTGAGGTTTTTGGCGCAAATGTTTTGCAATTCTTTCAATATCAGCCAAAGTAAAAAGGGGTCCGGTCGTTTTGCAACAATTGGCACAAGTCAAACAATCCGTTTTTTTAAATTCAGCATCGTGTAATTCTTGCATGACGTAATCCAAATTTTTTGGCGTCTTTTTTTTGAGCTTATCGAAATACTTTTTATTCTCAAGATGCTTATCTTTGGCGTCTTTAACCAGACTGTTTAAAATTTGTTTCAAATCCGAAAATTTTATGAGGCTTAGAAGTTTAGATTTTGCAAAGCTAGTAAACAAATGGACTTTTGCAATACACTTTTGCTAACTAAACCCGCTAATACTCATAACCTTTTTTTAATCAAATAACCCTTTTTAACATGAAAGACCTATTCGGAAAAGCCATACTCGATTTTCAGACTAATAATGCTCCCGCAAATTTAATTACCGAAACCACCATTTCTGAAGAAGATGAAATGTCAGTTGCTTATTTGTTTCGAAATTTTGACGAAATGCCAAAAATGGAACAACAGGCTTTACGACTTGCAAAAGGCAAAGTGCTCGATGTTGGTTGCGGCGCAGGAAGCCACAGTTTGTATTTGCAAAACCAAGAAAAATTGGATGTAACAGCAATTGATGTTTCCAAAAATGCCATTGAAGCTTGCCGACTTCGAGGTATAAAAAAAGCCGAAATACAAGATGTAATGACCTTAAAAAATCAAAAATTCGACACCATTCTTTTAATGATGAATGGCGCAGGAATGTGTGGAAAGTTGAAAAAAATGCCCGCCTTTTTAGCACAACTAAAATCATTATTGAACGATAACGGACAAATTCTATTAGACAGTTCCGATATTATTTACATGTTTGACGAAGACGAAGATGGCGGAAAATGGATTCCTTCCAACAACGATTATTATGGCGAAGTCATTTTCAATATCAGTTACAAAGGCGAAAAAGAACAACCCTTCGATTGGATGTACATCGATTATAGTACTTTACAAAACGCAGCTAACGCCAATAATTTACAATGCGAAATGCTCCTCGAAGGAGAACATTATGATTATTTGGCACGGCTTACGCATTCCAAAACTTAAGCATATTTTACAAAACCACCTCTATTATCCGTCCGTTCAATAGATTGTTGCACAATTAAATTCCCGATAGTAATCAAGTTTAATAGTTCCCATAAATCAGAATTTATTTGATGGGTTTTGCATTTTTCCATAACGGCTATTTGCCAACTATCCAATTGTTTTTTTGCAGCAAGTAAATCGGTGTCGTGTCTAACAATTCCAGCATTTTTACGCATCAAAAGTTGTAATTCAGCCTTTAAATGCTTCACATATTCCGCATTAATTTCAGGGTTATTAGTTTTTTTCCATTCCTGAAAAGGCTTTTTTATCTCAAAACCCGTATCAGAAACTTGAGCTAAATAGTTAAATATTTTGTCCGAATACACCAATGCTTCTAATAAAGAGTTAGAAGCTAGTCTATTGGCGCCATGCAATCCTGTTTGAGAACATTCGCCACAGGCAAATAAATTTTCAATAGAAGTTTTCCCGTTTTTATCTACCACAATACCACCACACAAATAATGTTGTGCCGGAACCACTGGAATCCAATCTTTTGCAATATCAAACCCAACACTTTTACAGCGTTCATAAATCATCGGGAAATGAGTAATAAATGCTTTCAAATCCAAATGAGTACAATCCAAATACACACATTCTTCCCCTGATTTTTTTAGTTCTAAATCAATACTTTGCGAAACAATATCACGAGAAGCCAAATCACCTCTAGAGTCATAATCTAGCATAAACGAATGCCCGTTTTTTGTTCGTAAAATAGCACCAAAACCACGTACAGCTTCCGAAATTAAAAACGAAGAACCAATAGATTTTTCATATAAAGCCGTAGGATGAAATTGAATAAATTCCATGTCTTTTATCACCGCATGAGCTCGAAAAGCCATTGCAATTCCATCGCCTGTTGCAATCTTCGGATTGGTAGTATGACCGTAAAGATGACCAATACCGCCAGTGGCTAATAAGGTAAAATGCGATTGAAAAGTCAATATTTCATTGTCATTTTGATTCAAAACATAAGCGCCTAAACAACAATTGTTTTCTGTAATCAAGTCGAGTGCAAGATGGTGGTCTAAAACCGTAATATTTTCTTTTTGATGTACTTGTGATAAAATGGCACGTTGAATTTCATGCCCAGTTTGGTCTTTATGATGTACCACTCTGTTTTCAGAATGACCACCTTCTTTACCTAAATCAAAATCACCGGTCGAATTTTTGTCAAATTTGGCGCCCCATTCTACCAATTCTTTTAATCGTTTTGGCCCTTCAGAAACAACCATTTCTACTACTTCTCTGTCACACAATCCATCGCCACAAATTAGCGTATCTTCAATGTGCTTTTTATAAGAATCTTCACTATCAACCACAATAGCAACACCTCCTTGCGCATATTTCGTGTTCGATTCGTCTTCGGTAGATTTAGTAACGATTGTAACTTTTTTTTCTGGAAATTGATCTGCAATTTTTATAGCAAATGTCAATCCTGCAACACCAGAGCCAATGATTAAATAATCTGTTTTTATCATTATTTGGATAATTCGAGCATGCGCTCAATTGGGATTAATGCCTTAATTCGGATGTCTTCTGTAACAGTAATTTCTGGGGTTTCGTTTAGTAAACAATCATAAACTTTTTGTAAAGTATTCATTTTCATGTAGCCACATTCGCTACAAGCACATGTGTTATCTTCTTTTGAAGGTGCTGGGATCAGAATTTTATGGGGTACTTCTTGTTGCATTTTATGCAAAATACCTGCCTCGGTAGCTACAATAAATTTTTCGCTCGGATTGGATTTAACATAGTCAATCATCCCTGCGGTAGAACCAATATAATTCGCCGTTTGTAAAATATGAGTTTCTGATTCCGGATGTGCAATGATTTTTGCATCTGGATTTTCTTTGTAAAGTGCTACTAATTTATCCAATGAAAATGCCTCGTGAACAACACATGAACCATCCCAAAGTAACATGTCGCGTCCGGTTTTACTAATAATATATTTTCCTAAATTTTTATCTGGAGCAAATATAATTGGCGTTTCTAATGGCACAGACTCCACAATTTTCAAGGCATTTGAAGAAGTACAAACAATATCACTTAACGCTTTTATTTCAGCAGAACAATTGACATAAGTAATAACAATATGATTGGGATGTTCGTCAATAAATTTTTTGAATAAATCAGGAGGACACGATTCTGCTAAGGAGCAACCCGCTTTTAAATCAGGAAGGATAACTTTTTTGGTCGGATTTAAAATTTTAGCTGTTTCTGCCATAAAGTGAACACCAGCAAAAAGTATCATATCGGCGTCCGTTTTAGCAGCTTCTTGAGACAATCCTAAACTATCCCCAACATAATCCGCTATATCTTGAATGGCAGCTTCTTGATAATAATGTGCCAGAATTACTACATTTTTCTCTTTTTTTAAAGCAATAATTTTTGCTTTAAGATCTTTACTTTCCATAGATGGAGTGCTAAAAGTTTTTTAATTTCTTTAAAAAATCACAAATATTGTAAGTGTTTCTTTTGAAACGGACTGCAAAAATACATCAAATATTCTAAGATGGTAACTTAAAATTGTATTTCTCCATGAAACGCTTCGATAAGTTGTTATTTCAAAGAATTTTAATGGTATTTTTTATTGTTTTTTTGAACGCCAAAAATGAATGTCAAGTTTGAAAACAAAAAACCTCGAACAATATTCAGTTTGTTCGAGGTTTTTGGTAGTAATCTAAATCAAATGTTTAAATTTTTTCAAACAAGGCTTGAAAAAAGCGAAGATATTTAGGCTCATAAACCATTTTCATTCCCTTAATTTCATTTCGTCTTTGATATACACGCGCCACAGACTCTGCAATTACGTCCATGTGGGCTTGGGTATAAACTCTTCTTGGTATCGTGAAACGTACCAATTCTAGTTTTGGATAATAGTTTTCGCCATTGGCTTTTCGACCTGCGGAAACGATGCCTCTTTCCATCGTTCTAACACCCGAATCCAAGTAAATTTCGGCTGCCAAGGTTTGAGCAGGAAATTGATCTTGACTGATGTGAGGCAAAAACTTTTTAGCATCAACAAAAATACCGTGACCACCAATTGGCAGCACAATCGGAATGCCATATTCCATCATTTTTTCGCCTAAATAAATCACTTGACCTACACGGGCTCTAATGTGATCGTCGTTTACGCTTTCGGTGATTCCAATAGCCATGGCTTCCATATCTCTACCAGCCAAACCGCCATAGGTATGCAATCCTTCATAAACTACAACCATATTTCTAGCTTCTTCAAAGACATCCCAGTCGTTTACAGCAAGAAATCCTCCTATATTTACCAAAGCATCTTTTTTGGCACTCATGGTGGCGCCATCGGTATAGGAATTGATTTCTTTTACAATTTCTTTAATGGATTTGTTGGCGTAACCCGCTTCTTTTTGTTGAATAAAGTAAGCATTTTCGGCTACTCGAGTCATATCGTGAATCACTTTAATGCCGTGTTTTGAAGTCAACGCTCGCAACTCTTTCAGGTTTTGCATACTGATAGGTTGTCCGCCTGCCATGTTCACACTAGTCGCCATGCTCACATACGGAATTTTTCCAGCTCCATATTTTTGAATCAAAGCTTCCAATTTGTTCATGTCGATATTGCCTTTAAAAGGGAATTCGTTTTCGGCATCGTGTGCTTCATCAATGATGATGTCTTCAAATGTTCCTCCAGCTAATTCTTGGTGCAATCGGGTAGTTGTAAAATACATATTACCAGGAATAATGTCGCCTTCTTTAATCAAAATTTTAGAAAGAATGTTCTCGGCACCACGTCCTTGATGTGTTGGAATTAGGTATTTGTAACCATAAACTTCTTGTACCACTTGTTCTAAATGATAGAAATTACGACTTCCAGCATACGCTTCATCGCCAAGCATCATGCCTGCCCATTGTCTGTCGCTCATTGCCGAAGTACCGCTATCAGTAAGCAAATCAATATATACATCTTCTGATTTGAGTAGAAAAGTGTTGTAACCCGCTTCTTTCAACGCCGCATTTCTTTGTTCTGGAGTAGTCATTTTTAGCAACTCCACCATTTTAATTTTGTAAGGCTCAGCCCAACTTTGTTTTATTGTTGTCATTGTAAATTTATTTAATATTAAACCTAATAGGTTTATAGTTACCTGTTAGGTTTTAGGTTTTTATTATTGAATAGGTTTTAATTTAGCTGTAAAATGTCTTAAAATGGCAGCTTCTTCGGTAATCGAAAGTCCTTTTATAGTTGCTTTATTTTGAAAAACTTCTATAATAACTTCGGCTACGTAATCGATATGACTTTGTGTATAAACTCTTCTCGGAATCGCCAATCGAACGAGTTCTAAAGCGGCAGGAACCAAATTTTGATTTTCATCGTATTTTCCAAACATCAGTGAACCAATTTCTACACTTCGAATGCCACCTTCGGTATATAAAGCACAAACCAAAGCTTGTCCAGGATATTGAGTAACGGTAATATGAGATAAGAATGCTTTGGCATCCAGATAAACAGCATGACCGCCTGCGGGTTGCATCACCGGAACACCTGCTTTAACCAATTTTTCAGTTAAATATTCGATACTTCGGATGCGGTATTGCAAATAATTTTCGTCTAAAACTTCATTTAATCCAATGGCAATGGCTTCCAAATCTCTGCCTGCCAATCCACCATAAGTAGGAAATCCTTCGGTGATGACTAATAAATTTCTGCATTTCAAAGCCAAATCTTCGCTATACATGGCAAGGAAACCGCCAATATTGGCAAAAGCATCTTTCTTAGCACTCATAGTACTGCCATCGGCATAGGAAAATAATTCTTTAGCAATTTCTCGCACCGAAACGTTGGCATAGCCTTCTTCCCGAAGTTTGATGAAATAGGAATTTTCGGCAAATCGACACGCATCGATGAATAAAGGAATGTTGTTTTCGACACAAATTTTCTTTACGTCTTTGATGTTTTGCATGCTCACAGGTTGACCACCACCCGAATTATTGGTCACGGTAATCATACAAAGTGGAATGTTTTCGGCTCCTTTTTCGGCAATGAAACTTTTGAAAGCTGCTGTATCCATATTGCCTTTAAAAGGCGCAGGAATAGAAGGATGTTTGCCTTCTTCGCATAATAAATCGACACCTTCGGCTCCTGAAAATTCGATATTGGCTCTTGTAGTATCGAACAAAGTGTTGCTCACAAAATACTTGCCTTTGCCACCCAAAATGCTAAAAAGAATTTTCTCAGAAGCTCTTCCTTGGTGGGTTGGAATGACCAATGGCATTCCTGTAATTTGTCGAATGGTTTCTTCAAAACGGAAAAAACTCGGACTTCCAGCATAGGATTCATCGCCACGCATGATGCCCGCCCATTGCTCGCTACTCATGGCGCTAGTGCCGCTATCAGTTAGTAAATCAATAATAACATCGTTGGATTTTATCAAAAAAGTGTTGTGATAGGCGTTTTCTAAAATGGTTTTTCGTTCTTCTTTGGTGTTGAAATAAATAGGTTCAACAGATTTTATGCGGAAAGGTTCTATGATGGTTTTCATACGGTTTTGTGTTTGTTTATTCATATAGAATGGAAGAATAACAATTGTTTTTGAAACAAATAATGTTAAACTTAATTCGATAAAAAAGGTTTTGAAATAAATGAAATAGGTTGTTTTGCGCCAATTGCGCTAGGAGGGAAGTGCTACATCAAGAAGGACGTTTGATAATATTTCTCCAAATTTTCATGGTTCAAAAGTGGTGCTAATCAAAACAAAATACTATGATATTTATCATGTGGGTTTTTAATGAAAATAGTTGTTTTAATAAACTTCAATCAATAAAAAATGGGTTCAAATCCTTTTATTAAGAATTGAACCCAAAAATCAAATTTAGGGTAAATAAATGTAATTTGTTATGCCGAAACAAGCAAGAAAACATTAGCTTATTCCAAAACTACCGCAACACTACTGCGGTAATGACATCACGTCGAAGTTCTTCATTAATCATTTTAATAATTTTGTCTTTGCCGTAGCTCAATTCTTCTCGTAACACTGCCGAGGTCAGTTCTACATATAAAGTGGAGCCTTTTAAAATAATATTTCGAGTATAGTTGTTTACGCCGTTTCCCATTAAGGCAACCCAAGCTTCTTTCACCATTACTTGGTCAATGCCTGGTTGGAGTTTGTTAACTTGAATAATTTCATTCAAAATAGCACCAATTGAACTTTGGTTATTTAGTCGTTTTGCCATCAGAAGTCAGATTTATAGGAGCCGTTTTTTTGTAAAAATAGGTTATTTTATCTGGATTAACTACTTCCAATTTTTCATTTGTAAGGGTTATTAACTCTTCTTTCCACTTGGAGTAAGGCGTTGCATAAGCTAGAAAAGTTTTGTCTTTTTCAAACAGCACCTTAATGGCTTCGGAGGAATTGTTTACTAAAAAAGTGCCATCGAGTTGAGGTGTTACTTTTTTTCTAAAGCCTATGTTGTTTGTAATATTTAAAAAATCATACGTTTCATTCATTTTGTATTCTTTCTTAGTGCCGTCTGGGAAAACTACTTTTTCAATCTCCCAATAGCCGTTTATTTTTGAAATATCGGATGGTTTTATTTTTTGTTGGCAAGCCACAAAAAATAAGGAAAGGATAGCTAGTTTAATGGTGTTTTTCATGATTTATTTGTTAAAAAGGGTACTCGTTTGGGATTTAAAATTACTACTTTTTATAATGATTTAAGATAATTAACGGTCAACCACGAACCTGCATTATGACATTCAATGCCTTGTTGTGAAAGGAATTGTTGCGCTTGCCCGCTTCGCATTCCTGCGGCGCAGCACAATATTAAAGGTGCTTTCATTTGTTGGAATTCTTCTATTCGTTCTGGAACTTCATTCAATGGAATATTGATTGATCCAACCACATGCCCGCCCGAAAATTCGCCATAAGTGCGTACATCTACTATCGTTCCTATCCCTTCTTTAATTATTTCTTCTAAATTCATAACTATTTTAATTTGATTTTCTATTCACTACTTTTATATACGACCTATTCTAATTATTTCTAAAAAACCCTATTTTCCATGATTTAATATAGCAACAAGTAAGGTTCTAATCCATTGTTGTAAATTTATTTCTAGCAAAGCACAAGAGCTTTTTGAGTTATAACAAATATAGCTTTATTTATAAAAAGCACAACAATTGTTTGGTGATTAATACATTTAAATTGCAAAATAATTTTATATTTTTTTTTGAATTAGGCTGTGGTAAACAATTAAAATTATTGTGTAGGCAAATTTTATGCAAATAAAAAGATTTTATTATTTTATTTGATGGAGCAAAGATTTTTCTTGAAGAAAGTGCCGTAATGTGTAATTGGGTGTTTGTTGCATTCGGTAATAATACAAATAACTGTGAAAAATGATTTGAACTTTAAATCTTAAAAATGAAAATTATTGTTATTTAGTGTATAATTATTGTTTTACGATAATTTTTTTTTATTTGTGTCTAATTTAAATTAAACTTCATGAAAAAATTACAAATGTTAAAAACAGTATTAGATTTCTTTTTTGTGTTTTCAATCATAGCTATAATAGCAATGTTTATTTTTATACCTTATATTATATGTAATAATGAAGTAATTGATATTCCATTAAAAATCAATGGAGTTAATTTAGAAGCTAACGATTGGTCAACAAAAATGCTTTTAATACTATGTTTTGTTGCGTATTGTTTTTTTGTTTATGGCATTTTCCAACTTAGAAAAGTTATGATGTTGTTTTCGAAAAGAATAATTTTTGACAATCAAGTCGTTCAATTATTAAATCAAGTAGGCAAATGTTTTCTGGCGGCCTCACTAATAACAAGTATTCCTCTTTTTATTTACAATCTAATACTTAGGTCTAATGCAGATATTGAGTTTGGAGGTGGCTTCAGTTCGTTTCTTTTTACGGCAAGTTTAGGTTTGCTATTTATGGTGCTTAGCGAAGTTTTTAATATTGCGAAAAATTTGAAAGAAAAAATTGACTTAACAGTAGA
>CAIRNC010000003.1 GCA_903879875.1 uncultured Bacteroidota bacterium | reverse complement strand
TTTAATTATTTTTTTTTTTTCATTTAAGTTTTTTCTAAAAAAATTATATTCTTTCTTTCAAATTTTCTTTTTTTTAATTTGTAACCAATATTATTTCTTTTCTAATTGCAATCAGTTTTAACTATCAATCTTGGTCTTAAAGGATCTATCAATGGTCGATCTGGGCTATCTATAATTTTAACTTTGGCCATATAAGCTTCCACAATAACTTTGCTTTCTTCATAATTAACAGGGTTTTTGAATACAACAACTTTCACAACATCTTTAAAATCATCTCCTCCATTTTTTAAGAAATCAATTAAACTAACACTATAAACCTTATCATTAATAATAGGACTCCCATCATTCAAAGTAAGATTAAGTAATTTATGAGGAGAACTACATACTTCCTGTCTGAAGCCAAAAGTATGATAAAATCCTTTGATTCCTTTTTGAATTATTTCCATCATTTTTTTTATTTCAGACCCCAACAATTCTACCTTATAGATAAATGAGTCAAAAGGTAAGGTTTGAAACAGCTGGGAATAAGTGAAATTTCCTGTTGTTTCCCAATTAATTCTGATCCCTCCTTTATTGTATATAACAAAATCTGAGCCAGTTCTATTTTGTATGGCATTAGTAATAAAGTTACCTAATTCACTTTCCTTTTCAGCACTGTTATATAGTTTATTGTTCAATATTGCTAATACTTTGTTGTTATATTTATCAGCTTCTGCAATATAAGTCTTTAATTCATCTCTTGCAGTTTGATCTTCCTCGATAGGATAGCCATGGAACTCAACATCTTCAAAAATTGTGTCTTTAGCCAAAGGGTTCTTTAGATTATTTTTATAACAGGTAGTTTCTCCTATTGGTACTTTCTCACAAACGGCAACTGGTCCTTCAATTACAGTTTGGCTAGAAACTAATTTACCTTTCCACATATCAAATTTAAAATATAGAACATTAAAATGACGGGCAAAGTTTTCTGCTTGAATGACGGGGATTCCATTGATAAAATGATGGGTAAGTAAATGAAGATGACCGCCAACAATTCCATCGACCGTTCCATAGGGCAAAGCTTTCAAAAGCTGGTATATTTCATCACTTTCAGTGCAGTTCGTCTTTTGCTCAGTACTACTTGTTCGAACATCAAGTCTTACTAAATCAAGGAAATCGCCTTTTGTGCAAGTATTTCCAACATGTGTTGTTAGCACTATGATATTAGCTCCAGCATTTCTAAGTTTCTTACTCTCTTTTATAACAATTTCAGGATAATTTCTAAACTCTATTCTAGAAACATTTTGAGCCGTGGTAAAAGGTGTTTGAGTAGTTGTAAGTCCTATTACTCCAACAACTATTTTTCCAACTGAAAATAGTTTTGAACGAGATGTATTTGGAAATTTTGCAATTTTATTTGAATTTCTTTTGAAAATATTAGCTGCTAGTCTATTAAAATTGCTATTCCTCATTCTGCTGGAAAGCACTTGAAAACCAAAATCAAATTCATGATTACCAATCGCAGATGCTTTTTGTATTTCATTTTTAAAGTTAAAAAAATCTACCATCGGTTTTCCTTTAAAAAGATTGCTTTCAAGTGATCCTTGAAATTGATCACCGGCATCTAACCATAATAATTTATCACCCCATTCAAAGCTAAGAGCATCTAAGTATGAACTTAAAAGTGTTAAACCTGAAGCCTTTACTTTTGTTGGATTTTCTCCATATGATTCTAATGCTGGAACAACTCTGCCATGAATATCATTTGTACCAACAATAGCGATATTCTCATATCTTATATGATGTCTGTAGGGTCTGGGGTAAGTATATGAGGAAGAAATTTCGAATGAAATAAGAAGAGGAGCAAAAATTAGAAGAAGAAAAAGATATTTTACCATGATTTTTTGAATTTAAAAAAAAAAAAAAAAGATTATTAAAAGTTAAAAGTTAATACATTTAAATTACAAATTTATCGTAATAAAAAAAAATTAAATTATTAATTTGCTTATTGTAATAGGTAAAGAAAAAAAATTAGCTAACAAAAATTAAAATAACAAAAAAAAATATTAAATTATTAATTTGATTATTGAAATAGGTAAATAAAAAAAATAATCTAACAAAAATAAATATAACCAAAAAAAATAAAAAATAACAAGA
>CAIRNC010000002.1 GCA_903879875.1 uncultured Bacteroidota bacterium | reverse complement strand
GCTGTGCGTTTGACCATAGCGAGGTATTTTACACCGACAGGTCGTTCCATTCAAAAATCGTATAAAAAAGGCAATGAAGATTATTTTAAAGATTTTGATCGTCGTTTTGAAAGTGGTGAATTGTATAAAAAAGATAGCATTAAAGTAAACGATTCTTTGAAATTTAAAACTAAAAAAGGCAAAATTGTCTATGGTGGCGGTGGCATTGTTCCTGATATTTTTGTCCCGCTAGAAGTAGAACGCGGAAACGAAAGCACGATTTATTTATTAGAATCGGGTGCTTTGGGTTATTTTGTGTTTGAACAAATGGATGCAAGAAGAAAGGAATTTTCCACTTTGACTTTTAAGCAATTGCAATCAAAAATGGAGAAATCCGATTTGTATTTTAATAATTTTCAAAAGTATTTAAACGCCAATCATCTGCTAATGAAGATAAATCAGAATAAAGCACTTGTTAAAAAGCACATTACGGCCGAATTTGCACGACAGCTTTTTGGCGATGAAAAATATTATGAAATTGTTTTAAAGGAAGATGCTATGATAAAAGCAGTACTTAAAGACTAAATTTTATCGTGACTTTGTGATGAATTACCATTGTTCCACAAAGTAAGAATGTCCGTTGCAACGGCTGCACCACTTCCTGCTGCGATACTCAACTGACTTCTCCATCCAGCTAGTGTTCCAGCGACATAAATACCTTCGGCTACTTTATGATCTGTGTTTTTGAGTTGAATTCTTTGCTTTTCAGGAGCTGCTTTTTGATGGGTTTCTACAAAGTGCATGAGCCCTTCAATCGCAAAAGTATTGGAATAGCCAATTGCTAAAACAATCATTTTAGTAGCATACGAATTTTTATTGGTAAAAACGGTAAATTTTGGGAACTCCCCTTCTATTTTACTGACTTTTTCATTGTCAATTTGCTGAACATGTGGATACATTTCCGTCAAATGTAATTTGCTTTCTTCCAATATTGCTGAACCTAATTTACCCGGCATTATTCCGTAAGCATTGTTAAGTAATGCTTCTTGTAAGGAAGATGTTTTTTGGTGTGTTAGGATTCCAATTTTCTTATCCACAACAAAAGGTTTGTTTTTTGCAGACCCTAAAATCAAGGCAGACGATATACCTGAAACTCCTCCGCCAATGATAAGTACATCAAACATTACTTATTGGTTTTTGGTTTTTTCTACTATTGATTTAGATATTCTAAAAATCAAAAGGATGAGCATGGCGCAGGATGAGGCTGCAATTCCAATTAATGCAATCTTGCTTTTTCCTTCCAATAGATGATTAAAATCAAGCTGAGTAATATTGAAAATAATTAAAGCAAGAGCTAAAAATAAAAGTATAGAAGTGAAAATTTTCATGGTGCTTTTTTGTTGGAAGTAAAATTAATAAATTAATAGTAAAGAAAAAAACCTTTAACAATAACGAGTAATAAATTAACAGCATGTGAGCTATTAAAGGATTATAGCATAAATAGATTATAAAAAAAGGAGCTACTTTAAAAAAATAAATTACGTTTTTATCAATTTAAAAGTAATGTTGCCGTCTAATTTAACAACATAAATTCCAATGGCCAATTCTTGAATGGAAATAGGCGAATTATCGATTTTAAACGCTTTAACTTTTTTGCCTAAAAGGGTATAAATCGCTCCATTAGAATTTGTTTTTACATTTGAAATAGTAAAAGAATCGGTTGATGGATTTGGATACAAAATAGCTGTTTCGAGATTAAAGTCAGTTGCATTTAAAACGGTAGCATTAATTTTCGAAAGTACGGGATAAAGTTTAGATGGATCTGTTTCCACATGTTGAAGCGCATCAAAATTGCTTGTTCCACGCATTAATCCTGAAACAAAAATAGCTCCTGAATTATTTGTTGTAACGCCATCAAACCGATCGGTATCAGCTCCACCTGCTGTTTTTGCCATTAAAATAGTTCCATTAGAATCGTATTTTAAAACCAAACCGTCTTGATATATAGTAGAATTAGTAGTTAAACTATTTCCCCAATTAACGGTTCCCGAAGTACTTCCTGCAAAATACACATTCCCAGAAGTATCTAAATTAAGAAACTTTCTTTTTCCAACAAAAACCTTACCTGTTCCTGTACCAGGTACTTCTCGAACCCATTGAAAAGCTCCGGAGGAATTGAGTTTAGAAAGAAAAAAGTCATAACCCCCATTTGGACCTTCGGCAGTGATGCCATCAAAAGTATAAGCGCCATAAAGTGTAGCACTAAAATACACTTCATTTTGACTTTTTGCTTTCACTTGTGGTTCCGAACACGTAATATCTTGAACGTATTTTACCCATTGATAAACACCTGTTGGACTATATTTTACAATATATGTATTGTATGAAAATGTTGATGGTACTAACACATTCGCATATTTAGAGTTGGAATTTGCACAACCGCCAGCAGCATAAATATAGCCTTCATTATCAACACTAACAGAAGAAATTAAATTAACATTTTGTTGTTCAATAGTCAGAAGTACAACGCCGTTTGCATCTAATTTTTTAATGTAAGAATAATTATAATTATCATAGGCTATATAGACTGCATCATTCGCGTCAATTGCAATGCTTTTAAAGTGATTTATCGTTGAATTATAGGTAGACAACGCTATATGCCAAAGATGATTTCCATTAGCATCTAGTTTGATAAGTATTGGCTTTGCGCCAGAATCAGTTGTTGAAATGGTAACATTATCAATAGTCATCGATTGAATATAAGCTGCTGCGATATATATATTTCCAGAAGAGTCAGATTGCATATCATAAATTTGCACTTTACCTGTAAACGTTTTTGAAAACAACAATTGACCCGTTGAATCGTATTTATTATAAAACAAATCACCAAAAACATCAGTATACAGATAGGAATTGTTTACAAACCCCGAAAGGTATATATTTCCTGAAGCATCGCAAGTTGTTGGATATCCTATTAAACCAGAACTAGCGTTGAGTACAATTGATTGCTTTTGAAGCCATTCAAAAGATTGAGCGCTCATAGATAACGAATACAAAAATATAAGGTAAAGTATAGTTTTTTTCATGTAAATTGTTTTAAATCAGACATTCAAATATAATTATTATTTTATAATTAAATACTTTTTTTGATTTTATTTCAAATTTTTTCATAATTCCTTAATGTTTTAAAGCGTTTTTTTT
>CAIRNC010000001.1 GCA_903879875.1 uncultured Bacteroidota bacterium | reverse complement strand
GTGTAGCATCTTCTTCGTGACGATACCCTACGGTTGCTATTACAGCAGCATTTAAGTTTAATTTATCTAAACCTAAAATTTCGTTGAATTGATCTGCCACGAAACCTTCCATTGGAGTTGCATCAATTTTTAATTCGGCAGCGGCGTTTAATAAATTTCCTAATGCTAAGTAAGTTTGTTTTGCAGTCCATACTTTTTTAGCGTCTTCTGGCATATTAGAAAGAGCTCCTTTCATGTAATCTCCATAACCGTTCATTGCTTCTGCAGGTAAATTTCTAGTTTCACAAGCATTTTTTAAATACGCATTAACATCATCTTCTCCAGCAGTGGTTTGATTTGCAAAAACAATCAAGTGTGATGCGTCAGTAATTTGTGATTGTCCCCAAGCTGCTGGTTGCAATTTTGCTCTTAATTCTGCAGTATCTACAATGATTACTTTGTACAATTGCAGTCCATAAGACGAAGCGCTTAAACGAATGGCTTCTTTTAAAAAATCTAAATCTTCATTTGATATTTTTTTTGTAGTATCAAATTTTTTGGTGGCATATCGCCAATTTTGGTTGTCTAAAAAGGTATTCATGTTAAATTGTTATTAATTATTGGTTTCTAAATTTTTCAAGTAAAATGTTCAATTGTTCTAATTCTTCGCTGCTTAAATTTTGGGCAAATTTATTTTCATGATCTATTACTTTTGGATCTAATTCTGCTAATAAAGCAAGTCCTTTTGCTGTAATCAACACTTCTATTTTTCTGCGATTTTCAGGACAAACTTCTCTAGTAACTAATTCTTTTAAAAGTAATTTGTCAACCAAACGAGTTGTATTACTTGTTTTCGCTAACATGCGTTCTTGTATAACACACATATTTGCTGGACAACCTTTTTGACCTCTAAGTATTCTTAAAACATTGAATTGTTCTCCAGATAAATCAAACGGTTTTAATATTTCATTAAAATGTTCATTAATTACATTTTGAGTGTAAATAATATTTAGAACCGCTTTCTTTGAATTTTCCATTATTACTGTTGACTTAATTGCATCTTCAATTTTCATAGTCATGCTTTTTTTATTTGTCGATACAAATGTAGTGTAAATAATATTTGTATATACAAATAATTGAGTTATTTTTTTGTTAATAAAATTAAAGAGTTAAATTGAACTTCTTTATCAATTGCAAATAGGGGATAACTGAAAAATTAGATTTATTAAATGAATTCAATAGTATAGTTATAGGAATTGTTATATTTGTAAATTATTTAAAAAAAAACAATCTCAATGAATCAAATAATACGAAAATTAGGTTTTCAAATAGGATTACTAATATCGATTATCCAAATATTAATTACCATTTATCTCTATAATTTTGGTTCATTTGTAAATATGAAATTTGGACTTCTTATTATTGCATTAAATATTTTATTTGGATTAACAACCATTTTTATGGTTAAGAAAAGACAAAACAATATCATTACTTTAAGAGAATCTTTCTCTGCATATTTCATAACAATACTAGTTTCAATACTCATTTCTTCTATTTTTTATGTTGTTTTTTTTAATACATTAGCAACTACTTCAAAAAAAGAATCAATCAAAAAAGAACTCTTTGATTTTCAAGTACAAAATATGAAAAACAACCACTTTTCTGAAAAGGACATTCAAAAAAGCATTGAACTCTCCAAAAATTCAAATCCTTTTAGTCTATCAACTGTTGTTCAATCTTCGTTAAAATTTTTAATTTTGTATAGCATTTTAGGTGTTTTATTTTCCTTTTTTATTAAAAACAAATCGTCATTTCAAGAAATTCCTAACTAAATGAATTTATCCATTATTATTCCACTTCTTAACGAAGACGAATCGTTACTTGAACTCCATTCTTGGATTGTTTCCGTAATGAAAAAGCACAACTATACTTATGAAGTTATCTTTATTGATGACGGAAGCACGGACACTTCATGGCAAGTTATCGATACATTAGCTAAAGAAAATTCAAATGTAAAAGGCATACGTTTTTTAAAGAATTTTGGAAAATCTCAAGCATTACATGCTGGTTTCAACAAAGCAATTGGTGATGTTATTATTACCATGGATGCTGATTTACAAGACAGTCCTGACGAAATTCCAGAATTGTTTAATTTGATTAACTCAGGTAATTTTGATTTGGTTTCGGGTTGGAAAAAGAAACGCTACGATTCTGTTTTTGCTAAAAATTTGCCTTCAAAACTCTTCAATTGGGCAGCTCGAAAAACCTCAGGTGTTCAACTCAACGATTTTAATTGTGGTTTAAAAGCTTATAAAAATATTGTAGTTAAAAATATCGAAGTTTCAGGTGAAATGCACCGTTACATTCCTGTTTTGGCTAAAAATGCTGGTTTTTCTAAAATAGGTGAAAAGGTAGTCATTCACCAAGCACGAAAATATGGCGAAACCAAATTTGGAATGGATCGCTTCATTAATGGTTTTTTGGATTTAATAACCATTTGGTTCCTGTCCCGATTTGGAAAACGACCGATGCATCTATTTGGCGCTTTGGGTTCTATCATGTTTATTATTGGTTTTATGGCTTCAGGATTTATTGGATTTATGAAATTGTATAAATTGTATCATGATTTACCCTACGATTTGGTTACTAATAATCCTTGGTTTTATATTTCGCTAACTACGATGATGATTGGGACACAATTCTTTTTGGCCGGTTTTTTAGGCGAAATTATTTTGAGAACCAAAAATAATGACGAACGTTATAAAATTAGCGAAACGACAAATTGATGTAAACTTAAGGACGCAATTTGCAACCTTAAACCATAAAAGTTATGGAATTAGAAGTTATTCAAAATAAAATTCACGAAATAAGAGGCTATAAGGTAATGCTTGATTTTGATTTAGCTTTGCTTTATGGTGTTGAAAATAAAAGACTTAAAGCTTCTGTTAGAAGAAATATCCATCGTTTTCCGTTAGATTTTATGTTCGAAATCACAGAAATTGAGTTTGCTAACTTGAGGACGAAATTTTCGTCCTCAAGTTATGGAGGATTAAGATACATGCCTTTTGCTTTTACTGAACAAGGAATTGCAATGCTTTCTAGTGTATTGAATTCTGAAAAAGCCATTGCAGTCAATATCTCAATAATAAGAGCTTTTGTGACTTTTAGACAATTTTCTTTAACTTATAATGAGTTAAAAGATCGAATTATAGAAATTGAAAATCAGTTCCCAGATATTTATAAAGCATTGAATTATTTAGTTGATAAAGATACAAATTCAATTACTTCAACCGAAAGAACAAAAATTGGTTACAAAAAATAAGAATAAAAATATAAATTAAAACATATTAAAATGGACATTAAACAAAACATTTTAGATAAAGTAAACGAATGGCTTTCTCCAACATTTGATGTTGAAACGCAAGAAGCCATAAAGACAATGATGACCACTTCTCCTAAAGAATTAGAAGAGAGCTTTTATAAAAACTTAGAATTCGGAACAGGTGGAATGCGTGGTGTTATGGGCGTTGGTTCCAATAGAATCAATAAATATACACTAGGTAAAAATACGCAAGGGTTATCAAATTATATGCACAGTGTTTTTCCAGGAAAATCATTGAAAGTTGCCATTGCTTACGATTGCCGACATAATAGTAATACGCTAGCCAAAGTAGTTGCCGATGTGTTTTCTGCTAACGGAATTCAAGTGTATTTGTTTTCAGATATGCGTCCAACTCCCGAATTGAGTTTTGCATTAAAACACCTTGGTTGTCAAGCTGGTATTGTTTTAACCGCTTCTCACAATCCCCCAGAATACAATGGTTATAAAGTATATTGGGAAGATGGAGGACAAATTGTACCTCCACAGGATGCCGCAATTATTAAAGTAATTGAAACGCTAAAATACGATGAAATAAAATTTCAAGCCAATGAAAATTTAATTCAATATATAGATGCCGAAATTGATGCCGCTTTTATTACTTCCTCTATCGAAAATGCAAGTTTCAATACTTCAAAAGAAGCCAAAGACAATCTAAATATTGTTTTTACTTCACTTCATGGAACGTCAATTAAAGCAATTCCTCAAACGCTCGAAAAAGCAGGATATACCAATGTGAACATTGTTCCAGAACAAGCTGTTCCAAATGGCGATTTTCCAACGGTTAAATCACCTAATCCGGAAGAACCAGAAGCTTTAACAATGGCATTGGCTTTAGCCGATAAAATAAACGCGGATATTGTTGTAGGAACGGATCCGGATTGTGATCGACTTGGTGTTGCTGTACGAAATAACGAAGGAAAAATGATTTTATTAAACGGAAATCAAACTATGGTTATTATGACCGCTTTCCTATTAGAACAGTGGAAAAAAGAGGATAAAATCAATGGAAAACAATTCATTGGTTCTACAATTGTTTCTACACCAATGATGCTGGAACTCGCTTCTGGCTATGATGTGGAATGCAAAGTAGGTTTGACAGGTTTTAAATGGATTGCCAAAATGATTAAGGATTTCCCAGAATTAGAATTTATCGGTGGCGGTGAAGAAAGTTTTGGATTTATGGTTGGCGATGCTGTACGTGACAAAGATGCCGTAGCCGCAACATTATTAATGTGCGAATTTGCCGCAATCGCTAAAGCAAATGGAAGTTCGGTTTATAAAGAATTATTAAAACTATATGTTGATTTTGGGTTTTACAAAGAACATTTAGTGTCTTTAACTAAAAAAGGTATTGAAGGTGTGGCCGAAATCAATCAAATGATGGTAGAAATGCGCCAAAATCCTGTAAAAGAAATCAATGGGCAACGCGTAATAATGATGGAAGATTACAAATCATCAATTGCTAAAAATTTATTAACGGGAGAAGAGGAAACAATGGCTATTCCTAAATCGGATGTATTGATTTATTATACCGAAGATGGTGCAAAAATAGCCGCAAGACCAAGCGGTACCGAACCTAAAATAAAATTCTATGTTAGTGCAAACGCACCATTAGATGCTGTTGAAAATGCTCCTGACGTGGAAGCGCTTTTAGATGCCAAAATCAAAAATATTCTTTTAGAATTAAATATTATTTAATGAGTAATTTCAAAAAAATATTTCCATTTATACTGCCTTACAAAAAGTATGCTTATTTAAACATTTTATTCAATGTTTTGTACGCACTGTTCAGTACGCTTTCGTTCATGGCATTGATACCTATTATGCAAGTGTTGTTTGATCAAACCAAACAAAATACAGTTAAACCTGTATATACAGGAATAGCAGGAGCTAAGGAGTTTATCGAAAATTATTTAAGTTATTTTATTACAACAACTACAGCTGAATTTGGTGTAGGAAGAACCTTAACCATTATGGTAGTAGGAATTATTTCTGTTTTTTTATTGAAAAATCTTTGCGATTATTTGGCTTTGTTTTTTATAACTTTTCTGCGAAACGGAATTTTGAGAGACATGCGTAATGCTATGTACAAAAAAACAATTGATTTGCCACTGGCATTTTTTTCTGAAAAACGAAAAGGAGACACTATTTCTCGAATAGCTGGAGATGTTAATGAGGTCCAAACTTCGTTTTTATCCATTTTAGAATTGATGGTAAAAGAACCGCTAACAATTGTTTTTACTATCATTGCAATGCTCACGATTAGTGTAAAACTTACACTTTTTGTATTTATATTTATTCCTTTATCGGGTTATGTAATTTCGTTAATAGGAAAACAATTAAAAAAACAATCTACAAAAGCACAACAAGAACAAGGTGTTTTTTTATCAACAATTGAGGAAACTTTAGGAGGATTGAAAGTTGTAAAAGGTTATAATTCTGAAAGTTATTTCAATCGTATTTTTCAAGAATCGACACAACGTTTTTTTGATTTGTCAAATAGAATTAGCAATCGACAAAACTTGGCTTCGCCAGTGAGTGAGTTTATGGGAATTATGGTTATTGCTATTTTGCTTTGGTATGGTGGACACATGGTTTTGATTGAAAAAACTTTGAACGGCGCATTTTTTATTACCTATATGGGTTTAGCTTATAATATTCTTACGCCTGCCAAATCCATTTCAAAAGCATCTTATAGTATTAAACGTGGAAACGCAGCTGCCGAAAGAGTTTTGGAAATTTTGGAACAAGAAAATCCAATTACTAGTAAAGAAAATGCTATTGAAAAACATACTTTTGAGCAAGCTATAACCATTTCGAACATCAACTTCAGATACGAAGACGAAACCGTTCTGAAAGATTTTTCATTAACGGTGAAAAAAGGGCAAACAGTAGCTTTGGTTGGACAATCCGGAAGTGGAAAAAGTACGATTGCTAATTTATTGACCCGTTTTTATGATGTAAACGATGGAGCAATAGCTATCGACAATCTCAATATCAAAGACCTTGACTTAAAATCACTTCGTGGTTTAATGGGATTGGTAACTCAGGACAGTATTTTGTTTAACGATACAATAAAAGCCAATATTTCGCTAGGAAAACTTGATGCAACCGATGAAGAAATCATTGAAGCTTTAAAAATTGCGAATGCTTATGAATTTGTAGCAAATTTACCCAAAGGTATTTATACCAATATTGGAGATAGTGGAAATAAACTTTCGGGCGGTCAAAAACAAAGATTATCCATTGCAAGAGCAGTGTTGAAAAACCCACCGATAATGATTTTAGATGAAGCTACATCTGCATTAGATACCGAAAGCGAAAAATTTGTTCAAATAGCCTTAGAAAACATGATGCAAAACCGCACTTCTATTGTAATTGCGCATCGCCTTTCCACCATACAAAAAGCTGATTTAATTGTTGTAATGCAAAAAGGAAGAATTGTTGAGCAAGGAAAACACGATGAATTAATTGCAATGGATGGCACTTATAACAAATTGGTGATGATGCAGTCGTTTGAATAAAAAGAATAAATATTCTAAAATGAATTCCTAATAATAAGCTCACATTGATTTTCAATTTGAGCTTTTTTATTTTGTAAAACCATTTCGGCAATAATTTTCCCCATTGCTATAAAATCAGTAGAAATAGTTGTAATTCCATTTTCAACTATTTTCTTTAAAGGACTTTCATTATAGGATATTATGCCAAAATGAGTTCCAAGTTGCATATTTTGAATTTTTGACTGTTCAATTACTTTTACTAAATCACGATCGTTTGGGATTATATAAATGTCTCCATCACATATATTACGATTATCAAATGTTGGAATTATTTCGTTTGGAAAATGAAAATCGATACAAAAGTTTTCAAAACCAATTTTCATACCTATAGGCTCCCTAAATCCAGGGAAAATCATAATAAGCTTTTTATACTTTTTTAATTGTTTATTCCCTTTTACCAAGGCTTTGTAGATATCTTGAACAAAATTCTGATGCACTGAGGGATAATTTTCTAGAGAGGAATTCGTTTGATCTAAAATGTAAACATCCTGGACTGGTAGGGTTTTAATTGCATCGGTAGCTGTTTTCAAATTGGTGGGCATAATTACGTATTTGGTATAATTCCCGTTATTGTCCTCAATCAATTTTTGAAATACTTGTTCATTAAAATGATGAAAATAAATATCAACTTGCACTTGATTACCTATGTTTTTCAAAAAGGAATTATAAAGGTCTTCTTTAAAAATATTTAATTCATCAAATAATAAAAAAATCTTTTGCTGTATATTGATTTCAGTACTTTTTACGTAGTAACCTTTACCTAAAATGGCGTAAATGATTCCTCTTTTTTTTAACTCTTCATAGGCTTGGAGAACCGTATCACGGGATAATCCAAATTGCAAACAAATTTTGTTAATTGAAGGAAGTTTGTCTTCTTTTTTTAATTTTTCTTCTTCAATTGCTCTTTCAACAGATGCAATTATTTGTTTGTATTTTGGAATTCCAAGGTTATTTTGAATTGCAATTAGTTTCATTTTTTATAGGACATTAATGATTTTTATCAAAAAAATAAATGTTGAACTCAAAACTACTCATTTTATTTTAAAATAAGTTAAAT